>NZ_JACHIG010000015.1 GCF_014203095.1 Prosthecobacter vanneervenii
CAAGCTTGCTCGCCACTTCCTCTCCCTCATTCAGTTTGCCTCCGTCATCGACTGGCTCAGATATGGCTCTTGAGGGTTTTCAAACACGGCCTAGCAAGCACGATGCCTTGCTTGGCACGCAGTGCGTGAGAGGGATCGCCAAAGAGGGCGTGAATACGGAGCGAGCGGGCATGGGCACGCTGGAGGAAGGTGCGTGTGGGTTCTGTGTTTTTGAGAGGGCGGCCGCCATCAGGCAGCCGCTCAAAATGAACCTGCCAGAAGAGGTCGGTGATGTGCCGCTGAGCGCAGAAGTCGAACAGGGCATTGCTGGCTGAAGCAGAGGAGGCGATCTCATCCGTCTTGTAAATCCACATGCCGCGCATTTCTGCGGCAGGCAGCGGAACCGCCATCAGGAGGAGGATGGAAAACAGCAGGAGGAAGCGGCCTTTCATGCAAGTGGGTAGCACATACGAGCTTGGTCTGCAGACCTGTCCGAGCAAGTTTGCAGTTGCTCCTTCTCGTATCTGAAATCAGCATAAGAGTATATGAAGCGGGCTTTCCTTTTTCTGACATTGTCTGCCTGCGCATTTTTTTGTGCCAGCCAAACAGCGGCCAAGGATCAGGAGCCGAGTGCAAAGATGCGGCTGATTTTGGATCATCACCGAACCGGTGAAAGCACCCTCGATGTCAAAGAGCTGCCCCGGGACCAAACCAAGGCTGCTCCAGGCAACAAAGACATGCCGGAGTATGAGGTATATGAAGTGCCTTACCCCCCAGGCGTGGCTGATTACTTTTCATACAAGGTCTATCTCCACACATCTTCGGGACGCTACTGGATCCACCAAAGCGGCGGGTTTGCCGGTGTAAGCCATTTTTATGGTCCTGGCCTGCTCAAAGATCTGCTCAAGTAACACACGGTCACTTCAGCTCTGTGGCCATCTCCATCAGGGCGTCCATCATCTTCACGGAGGCCTGGGGTTCGAGGTTGTTGGTGCCGGGCCAGGTTTCGTAGCCACCGAGCTCGAAGTGACGCGGGGTGGGCATGTAGCCGTAGTAGCCGTTGGCGAGCTCGACCATGAAGGATTTGGCGAAGGGGCTGCGCTTGCGGAATTCGACGCCGGTTTCGGCAAAGGTTTCCGTGGGGGTGGTGCCGATGCAGATGTCTCCGATGCGAAAGATCTGCACGGGAGCCTTGGTTTCCGGGCTGGCCTGGGCGAGACGCTGCACGCGGCCTGCGTAGGCGAGAGGGAGATCGGCCTTGCCCTGGATGCGCGGCGTCTTGGCCTCGATATCCTTGGCCCAGGCGATGAGTTCGGGATCTATCTTGCGCCAGGAGATGGGGAGCTCACGGTAACGGGCGGCGAGAGGAGCGCTGCTCTGCCAGGTGACTTTGGAGAGAGCTGCATTGACCTTGGCGGCGATGTCTTCGGCGACGTAACGCATCTGCTCATAGGGCTTTTTGCGCGGCTGAGGATTACGGAAGTTGATGTTGTTGGCGTCGCCGCTGGTGCCATTGGCCATGAGAGCAACGAAGGGAGGATCGTCATTGCCGCCGGATTGCAGGCGCTTGAGGGCTTCGCAGTACATGCCGTAGTAGTCTGCGGAGATGTCCGCGTCCTTCACTCCGCCGACGTAGTGGAGCGAGTAGGCGGAATAAACAGAGATCATGCGGCCGCCGGGTTCGCGCAGGGCGATGAAGGAGACGATGGGATCGGGCTCGCCCGCGGGCTCGATGAGCGCGGGATTGCCTGCGCCGGGGTTCATCTTGACCTTGTCGATCTTGCCAAAAGGATTGGGCGGCATTTTGTCCGGCTGAAGGAACCAGCGGCGGATGTTCACATGCTCGGGAATGCTGACAGTGCTGAAGGCGATCTCCGCAGGACGGAGCAGCGTGATGGCACGACGCACGCCATCCGCGATGCGACGGGCGACGAATTTCTGGTAATCCGTGAGCTCCATGTCCGAGGTGTAAAAGCGCACGGGGCCACCAATGGCATTGGCGGCTGAGTGCGTGTGAGTGCCTGAAATGAGGACATTGGCAGCGGGGATGCCGGTTTCTTTTTCAACCAATTCACGCGCCGTTACGCAAAGACTGCGGTGCATGCCGAGGAGATCGCAGATGACAAGGGCGAGCTTGGTCTGGCCATCATCGAGCACAAGACAGCGGGCGTGAAGCTCATCGTGAATGTGGGTGCAGGGATAAGGGAGAAAGCCACCAACGACCTCGCTGCCAAGAGGTGGCGTGATATTGCTGGTGGCGGCACCGGCCATCAGGGATGCCTTGGCAGTGTCTGCGGCGTGAAGAGATGCAGCGGCGAATAGAGCAAGCAGGAGAGTGCGCATGGGAGCAATACAGAGATTCTGCGGAGATTTTGTCATGGCTTCCAATCTGGAGGAAGACTCAGAGACCAGACTTCGCTGGAGAGTGGCCGGGCGTGACCGCCTAGGATCCAGAGCTTGTCCTGGAAAACGAGAGCCGAGTGCTCGTGCCGCGACTTCCAGCAGGTCTTTGTCTCCAGGCGCTGCCAGTTTTTGCCATCGGTGCTGTGCCAGACGTCGCCATGATTATCCTTCTCCTTTGACCAGCCGCCGAGCACCCAGATGCGGCCGCGATAGACAGCGGCGCTAAACCACAAGCGCGGAGCCCAAGGAGCGGATGCGGTCTCGCAGGTCCAAGAAACGCCGTCGGCCGAGGACCAGACGTCGTTCTTTGAATGGTAGCTGGGGACGTAGTTGCCGCCGCCGAGGACGTAGATTTTGCCGTTCAGAACGACGGACTGATGGTAGGCGCGAGAGGACCATGCGGCGTGCGGTGTTTCGAGTTTCCACTCTTTGCCATCAGCGGAGGACCAGACGTCATTCTTGAGGCTGGCGTCAGTGCCAAAGTAGTAGTCCTCAATACCGCCGAGCAGCCACATCCTGCCGCGATGCTCGACGAGGCCGGAGGCGAGGCGCGGGGACCATGCGGCGTTTGGGGTGGCTTGATTCCAAGCAGTGCCATCCGTGGAGGTCCACACTTGGTTGCTGGCTGAATGACCTGGGAGGCGGCCTTTGTACCAGCCACCCATAATCCAGAGGCGATCCTGAAAGGTGAGGCTCATGGCGAGGTCGCTGTGGAGCCAGGGTGCGTTGTTATTGATGAGCTTCCACTCGCGGCCATTAGGAGAGGACCATACATCGCGTGGCGGGTCCTGGAAGGACTGAAACCAGCCGCCACCGATCCAGAGCTGATCTTTGAAGACCCACTCGGCCTGAGAATCGCGTGCCTGCCAGGGGGCAGTGGATTCGAGCGCCCAGTCTGGCTCTGCAGTGCTGGCGTTGAGACTCGTGATTACCAGCAGCAGCGAAAAGAGAATTTTCATCAGGCGGTCATGATCTGTGCTTCGATGTCCAGGCCGACACGCTGACTCCATGCGGCGATCATTTTTTTGAACCATGGGCCGGGTTTGCCATCGGCAATTGGCGTGCCGTTGATTCTGGTGCAAGGAGCCATGCAATAGGGAGTGGTGGTGAGCCAGGCCTCGTCCGCAGTGACCACGTCGTAGGGCTGGAAATCTTTTTCGATGAACTCCATGCCGATCTGAGGCGCGAGCTCCTTCAGCGTCTGCAGGCTGATGCCCCAGAGGATGTTGCGGGTGGTCGGGGAGATGATGGTGCGCCCTTTCACGATGACGAAATTGGACCCCGCGCATTCGGTGACGTTGCCATCGAGGTCGAGCAGCAGAGTGATGGCACGTGGATCGACCGCCTGGGACTGCTTGTCTGCCAGCCACCAATGCAGGCGGCTGCGGTTTTTCATCTTGGGCTCAAGACACTGCGGCGGGATATGCCGGATGGATGGCGTGACCACATGGGCTCCGTCCGTGAACAGATGCCGCCACATGCTGAAGCGCAGCGGAAAGGAGTGAATGCAGATGGTGGGTGCAAGCGAGCCTGCGGCACCGGCGCTGCCTGCGTAGAGTGAGTTTTCCCCCGGTGTGATGAAATGCACGATGCCGATGTCCTCGTGCGGACCGATGAGGCGGCAGTTTGCCTCCGCGAGTTCATTGGTGAGGGCGAGCATTTTTTCTGAAGAGAGCGGCACCGTGATGCCCGAATACTTCAGGGAACGGTACAAACGCGCGACATGATCCTCGGCCCGAAAGGGCTGGTGGTGGAAGGTGCGCGTCATCTCTGTGAGCGTGGCACCGAGAACGATGCCGAGATCATAGATGTTCAGCTTTGCCTGGGATGCAGGAACGAAGCCCTGGTTCAAATAGACGAGAGGTTCGCTCATGACATTGGGAGGCTGGAAGAATGGGAAAAGGTCAGATCTCCGACTCCTTGGGCAAAAGGAAGAGCGCGCGATATTCGCGACCTAGCAGGGCGTTTGCGACAGCGTTTTCGAGGAAGGACTCCTTGCCGCCGTCCACACGGAGGCGCTGGCCAAGCGTGAGCTTCGTCATGGGCGGTGAATCAGGGTTTCAGATTGAGTTCGGCCATGTAGATGGCGGTGATGGTCCTGCCGGCCTCGTCTTTTTCGTGGCTGGAATAATAGGAGATCAGGGCGCGTGTGGGGGAGAGGGCGACAAAGCCGGGGTAGGAGTTGTCACCGCCGCTAGGCAGCTCGGCGAATTCACGCAGTTCGCTGCCCAGCAGCCAGCAGAGCGAGGTTTTTGGGCCTGTTTCTTTCGTGGTGTGGCGGCCACCGACGATGATGTGGTCTCCCCATTTCACCACGAGCGGGCCGCCGATGGCGTGGTCCAAGGACTGGCGCTGCCATTCAGCATATGGAGGATGGGAGCGAATGAGAAAGGCCTCTTTGCCTCCGCCATGGCGACCGATGGCGAGGAGGCTGCCATCCTTCTCGAAGAGGAAGGAGGTTTCATCGCCTGCGGTCTCATTGAAGTACGCGCGCTTCTTCCAGTCGATGCCGTTGTCGCTCTCCAGCATGAGAGACTGGATTTTGCTGCCCTCGCCTTTAGGTCCGATGTCGTAGCCGGGCTTGCGACGGCCGCAGAGGTAGGCCTTGTCACCATGCGAGGCAGCGCACCAGATGTAGAGGCCAAAGGTGCCCTCAAGCATGGTGGGCTCTGTCCATTGCGTGCCGTCTGCGGAAGACACCGCAAAGCCGAGCATCTTATTCATGTCGTAGTCCTTCGGCTCGATCTTGCCAGGGCCGGAGTACCAAGTGCCGGTATAGACAAAGAGGCGGTCTTTGAAGACGAGGAAGTGAGGATCGCGGGTGTCGCGGTCTTTGACAGAAAAGCGGTGCACCTGCTGCCAGCTAGCGCCCTCATCACCGCTGCGCATGATGATGATCGAGGCGGTGTTGTGGACCATGTGGCCGTCCGGGCAGCTGCGGAAGGCGAGATAGAGCTGGTCGTGAAAGCGGACTAGGGTGGTGAAGGCATTGTGCTCGCCATTGTGAAAGACGCGCCGGAGGTTGGTGACGGTGACCTGGGGAGACTCGGCTGCGTGAAGAGTCAGGCCAAGTGCAAGGACGGCGGCAAGGAAGCGAAGGAGATGCATTCGAAAAAGGGCTGAAATGGATGTTTTAGCTTCAGGCGATGAGCCCCTTAACCACTTTGGCTGGATTGACTCCGGTGAGGCGGAAGTCCAGGCCCTGGAAGCGATAGCTGAGCTTGTTGTGATCGAGGCCGAAGAGATTGAGGATGGTGGCGTGGAAGTCGTGGATGGAGACGGGATCGCGCGCGACGTGCCAGGCGAAGTCGTCCGTCTCTCCATAGACCTGGCCGCCTTTGATGCCGCCGCCGGCCATCCAGAGACTGAAGGCGTAGGGATGGTGATCGCGTCCGGTGACTTTTTTGAAGCCTTTGCGGTTTTCGCCCAGAGCGGTGCGGCCGAATTCGCTGCCCCAGACGACGAGGGTGGTATCGAGCAGGCCGCGCTGTTTGAGGTCTTTGAGCAAAGCAGCGATGGGCTGATCGACCATCTGGCAATTGTGTGCGAGCTGAGGATCAAGGGAGCTGTGATGATCCCAGGAAGCGTGGATGATGTTTACGAAGCGGACGCCGCGCTCGACCATGCGGCGTGCAATGAGGCAATGGCGTGAGAAGGTCTGGAAGTTGCCGATGCCGCCGAGGTTGCTCTTGATGGGAGGCTCGATGCGGTTCACGCCGTAAGCATCGAGCGTGGCCTGGGATTCGCCTTTGAGATCGACCAGCTCCGGCGCGGCGCTCTGCATGCGGAAGGCGAGCTCGTAGCTGCTGATGCGTGCGGCGATCTCGGGATCGCCGATGTGCTTGTGCTGAAGGCGGTTGAGATCGTTCAGCGCACGGATGCTGGCGGACTGCATCTGCGGCGTGATGCCGTCTGGGTTGTCCAAATTTAAAACAGGGGATGCACCGTTGCGGAACATCACGCCAGAATACGAGGAAGGCAGGAAGCCGCTGGACCAGGTGGAGCTGCCGCCAGGAAGGCCGCGGCCTTTGCTGACCATGACAACGTAGGAAGGCAAATCCTGCGAGAGATTGCCAAGGCCATACGTGACCCACGAGCCGACACTGGGGCGGCCTAGACGGGACTCACCGCAGTTCAGCATGAGCTGGCCAGGGAGATGATTGAACTGATTGGTGTGCATGGAGCGCACCAGGGCGATATCGTCCGCGCAGGTGGCGATGTGAGGAAGCAGGTCGCTGATGTCCATACCACACTGGCCGTGCTTTTTGAAGACACGGCTGGTGCCCATGACGGTGGCCGTGTCCTTTTGCAGGAAGGCGAACTTGGCATTGCCCACGATGGAGTCGGGCAGCGGCTGGCCGTCGTATTTGTTGAGCAGGGGCTTGGGATCGAAGAGATCCATCTGTGAGGGACCGCCCTCAAGAAAGATGAAGATGCAGCGCTCCGCCTTGGGGGCGAAGTGGGACATGCGCGTGGCCAGCGGGTTGGCCGGGACGCTGGCCTCAGCTGCGAGAAGGCCATCCTGCTTCAGCAGCGAAGCAAGGGCGAGGGTGCCGAGACCGCAGGAGCTGGTGGCGAGGAAATCGCGCCGGGTTTGGGTGATGAGCTCCTGAGGGGACATGGGTGTCAGGCCAGCTCTTTGATCGACTGGAACTCATTATCGACGAGGTAGTGTGGTCGGCCGGAGAAATCCGACACCGTGCTGGTGTGAGGATTGATGCCGAGATTGTTATAGAGCGTGGCGAAGATCTCCTGGAAATGCACCGGGCGATCCGAGGCCTCCGCGCCGAGACGGTCTGTGGCACCGATGACCTGGCCATTCTGCATGCCGCCTCCGGCGAGGAGAGCACAGGAAACTGCGGGCCAGTGATCGCGGCCACCTTTGTCATTGACGCGCGGCGTGCGCCCAAACTCGCCCCAGGCGAGCACGGTCACATCTTTGTCCATACCCCGCTCATGCAGATCCTCCACAAGAGCTGAGATCGCCTGATCAAAGTCAGGAAGGTTTTCCTGGGCGTTTTTGAAATTCTGTCCGTGCCAGTCCCAGAAGCTGTAGCTGAGAGTGACGACGCGCACACCGGCCTCGACGAGACGGCGGGCGAGCAGGAACTGCTCATTGAGACGCGGTGCGGCATCGCCTTGAATTTTGGCGGTGCCTTTGCCGTAGCGCTCACGGATTTTGGGCGACTCCTTGGAGAGATCGAGCGCATCCACCAGCTGGGATGAAGTAAGGATGCCGTAGGCCTGCTGACGGAAGACATCGATGCCAGCCATGGTGCCCGAGGCATCGGTCTCGCGGCGGAAGTTGTCGAAGGCGGAAAGCAGCCCGCGACGATCGTCCAGGCGCTCCAGCGTAACGCCATTGAGGGACATGTCTTCTTTTCCGCGCTCCAGCGGCATGAAAGGCGCATGGGCCACTCCGAGGAAACTCGGTCGCCCCTGATTGTAGGGCGTGTGCTTCATCTGCTGGGAGAGATTCACATAGCCGGGCACGGCGGGTGCGCCGCCTTTGAGCTTTGACACCACGCTGCCGATCTCCGGCCAGCCGCCGGGAGGCGCATTGTTGCTGAGGCGGCCGGTGACACACTGAAAGCTTTCATGCCGGTCCTTGGCCCCCACCACACTGCGGATGAAAGTGAGCTTGTCGGCCATCTTTGCCATGCGCGGCAGGTGCTCGCTGATCTGGATGCCAGGAACATTGGTGGCGATGGGCTTGAAGGGACCGCGCACCTCCGAGGGTGCGTCCATTTTCAGGTCGTACATGTCCTGATGCGGAGGACCGCCGGGCAGATACACCAGGATGAGCGCCTTCTGCGATTTTCCGCGCCCGAGCTCGGACTCTGCGCGCAGAAGTCCGGGCAGGCTCAAACCACCCAGACCCAGCCCGCCGACTCGGAGAAAG
The DNA here is from genome assembly GCF_014203095.1 of Prosthecobacter vanneervenii. NCBI lineage: Bacteria > Pseudomonadati > Verrucomicrobiota > Verrucomicrobiia > Verrucomicrobiales > Verrucomicrobiaceae > Prosthecobacter > Prosthecobacter vanneervenii. Next base: position 8,285 of record NZ_JACHIG010000015.1, read on the forward strand.
GAGCGACGGGAAAGACCATCGCAGCAGCGGCTGGAAGACTGGCGGGAAAAGAGAGTGAGCATGGCCTGTTTATACGGCGGCAAGGCGAGAGGTTTTGCTGCGGCAATGCGACGAAGCGGGACTATTCGCGGTTGATGAATTCATCGAGGTTCAATAGCACCCGCGCGACTGCGACGAAGGTGGCCTCCTCCACCTGATCTGATGAGACGGTGCTGCCGAGGATCTGCAGGGCGGCTGCGCCGTCTTTTAGCACCGAGGCTTTTTGCTCTGCGTGGAAGGCGGTGAGGCGCTGGAGCTCCTCTGGCCGGGGAGCACGGTTGAGCGTGAGCGTAAAAAGATGCCGCAGGCGGGAGGGCGTGTCTGGGGAAGCTTCGGCCAAGGCGCGGCGAGCAAGCGAGCGGGCGGCCTCGACAAAGACGCCGTCATTCATCATCGTGAGGGCCTGCAGCGGGGTATTGCTACGCTCCCGACGCACACAGGCATCTGCGGCATCGGGTGAGTCGAAAGTAGTGAGCGTGGGATAGAGAACGCTGCGCAGTGTGATGATGTAGAGGCTACGACGGTAGATTTCGTCGCCCGGGCTGGCCTTCCAGTTGGAAGAACGACCGACATCGAAAACATCCTCCGGCAGCGGTGGGCGGAAGCTGGGGCCGCCGATGGTGTGCTTGAGCAAACCGCTGACAGCGAGAGCGGAGTCGCGCAGGATTTCGGCATCGAGGCGGATGCGGTTCTGGCGGGCGAGGAGGCAATTGAGAGGATCGATTTCGACGATGTCCTCGCGATGCGCGGAGGACTGGCGGTAGGTGTGGCTCATGACGATGAGCTTGATGAGCTGCTTGCGACTCCAGCCCTTGCGCATGAACTCAGAGGCGAGCCAGTCGAGGAGTTCCGGATGCGAGGGGGACTCGCCCGCAGTGCCAAAGTCATCAGGAGTGCGGACAAGCCCGAAGCCGAAGAGCTTGCTCCAGATGTGATTGACCGCCACGCGGCTGGTGAGCGGATGCTGCGGTGAGACAAGCCAGCGAGCGAGATCGAGACGCGAGGGCTCGGGCTGCACGGGCTTTTTCATGGAAGGAAGCGCAGAAAGGCTGGCGGGCATGACATCCGGACCACGGCGTGTGTAGTCGCCAGCCATGTGCACGTAGGTCTGGCGGCGGTCTTTGCTGACTTCTGCGAGAGTCTGGGCCTTGGTCCCTGCCTCATCGCGGTCCTCAGTGTTGTCGAAGAAGGCGTAAAAGCTGTAGTAGTCGCGGATGGTGATGGGGTCGTATTTGTGGGTGTGGCATTGGGCGCAGCCCACGGTGAGGCCCATCCAGACGCGGCCGGTGGTATTGACGCGATCGACGAGGTTTTGGTAGCGAGCCTCTTCTTTGTCCACACCCGCCTCGGTATTGAGCGCTGCATTGCGATGGAAGCCGGTGGCTCTGAGCTGGTCCTGTGTGGGGCTGGGCAAAAGATCGCCGGCGAGCTGCTCGATGGTGAACTGATCGAACGGAAGATCGGCATTGAAGGCACGAATGACCCAGTCGCGATACAGATAGGCACTGGGGCGAAGGCCGTCGCCGAGGAAGCCATTGGAGTCAGCGTAGCGGGCCATGTCGAGCCAATGGCGGGCCCAGCGCTCTCCGAACGCAGGCGATGCGAGAAGGTGATCCACGACCTGCTCGTAGGTTTTGTCAGACCAGTGGCTGAGAACAGAGAGATCCGCAGGAGCTGGCGGCAAGCCGGTGAGATCGAGATAAATGCGGCGCAGCAGCGTGATGGGTGCAGCGGATGGCGCAGGATGGAGATTGTGCGTATTTAGCCGGGCTTCGATGAAAGCGTCGATGGGATTGGTGCCGCTGGAGGCTGGGACCTGCGGGCGCTTGATCGGCTCAAAGGCCCAGTGGTTCTGGTATTCGGCACCTGTGGCAATCCAGCGACGGATGAGATCACGCTCCATCTGGGTGAGCTGCTTGGGCGACGAGGGGGGAGGCATCACGTCCCCAGGATCAGTGTGGGTGATGCGTTTCCACAATTCGCTGGCTTCAGGCTTGCCGGGGCGAATGGCAGACTTCACGGCCTCGGCACGGACATCGAGACGCAGGTCGGCTTCGCGCTTGTCTTCATCGGGGCCGTGGCAGGCGTAGCACTTGGCGGCCAGGATGGGGCGGATGTCGCGGTTGAATTCCACTCGTGCCTCCGCAGCGAGAGCGCTGCTGGAGGCTATGAGCACGAATGGAATGACGAGGCGCATGCGCTAGGCCACTTTGAGATCTTTGAAAGCCAGCGTCTGCTCTATTTTGGCGTTACCTTCTGTGCCGAAAATCTTTGCCGTGAGCGTGGCGGCGGACCAGTCGATGTGAAGCTGGCCGACATTGGGCAGATGATAGGTCTTGGGGACGCAGCGGAATTTATTTGGCGTAGGAGAGCCGCGCGGGTGCTTTTGCGTCATGGAGCTGGAGGTGAAGTCATACACGCCGTTGTGTGAGAACTCGCACCAGTGGCGGTCGCCGCTCAAGATGACAGCGGTCTGGCCCTGCAGGAGCTTCAGCAGGCGCTGCTGCTCGTGAGGCATGTTGGCCCAGCATTCACCACCGTGCGCCTCAGGGGCAAACTGGATGCTGGAGACGATGAGACGGAGGTCTGCAGGCTGCTGGAGCACCTGGGACAGCCAGCTCCACTGTGCGGCACCGAGCATGGTGGTGGAGGTGTCGTCCGTGGGCACGTAGGAGCCGCCGAGCATGGCCTTGTCCTTCGGCACCTTTTTGAGGGGACTGCGGAAGTAGCGAGTGTCCAGCAGGACCACCTGCACACGCTTCCCGACAGGACCGAAGGTCTGGGCCTGATAAACGCCCTCCTGCTGACGACGTGGCGAAGAAGCAGGCTCGTCGAGCCAGTTCCAGAACTCCACCTGGGCCTCCTTTTTATGCGGATAGCTGCCTCCGCCGTCGTTTTCGCCAAAGTCGTGATCGTCCCAGGTGGCGAGGATAGGTTTGTTTTTCAGGCCTTTGAAAAAGCGGCTGTTTTTGAGCAGCGCGTACTTTTCCTGCATCATGGGGATGCCGCCTTTGTCGGCATAGACATTGTCTCCCATGAAGATGAAGAGATCACGCGGCAGGGTGAGAGTGCGATCCAGCATGGGGTGGTCGTGCGTGTCCAGGCAGGAGCCAAAGACAATGTCCTGCAAGGGGGCTTCATCGGCCGCGTGGGCGGCGATCAATCCGATGGCGGGAAGACCCGCCAGAAAGCGGCGGCGGCTGTTGATGCCGGAGGGCGGAGTGTGAGCGGCATTCATGGCACCAGTTTCGCGGCCTCCTCCTTCGCCTTTGCCAGCACCTCCGCCAGCGCCACGGGTTTGCCGCCCTGGCGCAGGCTTTCATCCGCAGCCTCCATGAAGGTGAAGATTTCGATCGTCTCGGCCTCGCTCACCGGAGGCTCGCCGGTGCGGAAGAATTTGCCGATCTGGCGGCACAGCGCCTCATAGCTGATCGTTTTGGCTCCCTGACGCACCCCCTTGCTGCCATAGACTATGGCACCGAATTCAGACTTTCCACGCACGATACCGCGGTAGGTGCCGATGCGGCCGTCTTTCCACGTGCCGGTGACTTGATCGGTGACAGGTCCTTTGCTTCGGGAAACCGTTTCACAGCCGGTGCCCATGAGAGTGAAGAGCGACTCGATTCCATGGATGGCGTAGAAGAAAAGATCCGGCGTGCCGCTTTGGTAGGAGCATGGCCCCCATGTGGTGACGCCAAGGATGTCGCCGATTTCCTCATTCCCTTTCAATGCAAGAAGATCGGCACCAAAGCGAGACGATGAGCTCGACCAGGTTTTGACGTGGTGCTTTTTTGCCAGCTCAAAGAGTGCGATGGACTCGGGGAGTGCACCAGCGAGGGGCTTGTCGATATAGACGAGCTTGCCAGATTTAAAGACTTCCCGGGCCTCCTTCAGATGGATGCGGCCATCGACGCTTTCAATGAGCACGACATCCACCTTTTCGAGCAGTTTCGGAATGGAGTCGACAATCTCCACGCCCATGCCGCGAACCTGTTCGGTGAATTTGGCCACGCGGTCCTTGCTGGCGGGCATGTCGGTGCCGCCGGGATAGCCTGCCACCACCTTGATGCCAGCGAGATCGCCATCAGCCTTGGGGTTGTTGAAGAGCTTGGTGAACGCCGGCACGTGCGAGGTATCAAGGCCAATGATGCCAGCCCGAAGGGGCTTGAGCGTGTCTTGCGAAAACGCGGAGCCTGCGGTGCAGACAAGGAATGCTATGGCGAGAAAGAGAGCGTGTTTCATCGTGAGTGAATCGTACGTCGTGGAGGCCCGAGGTTGATCAGGTGAGGAGCCCCTGAATGTCGATGAGGTGAAGCTGGCGGCCTTTCCCCTCCTGCGGAGCGTCGATGCAGACCCAGCGCTCGTCGCGGCTGGAGCGGGGGTGATTGTCCACGCGCCATTCGCCGGTGTATTCGCGCGGCGAATGAAACTCTCCGAGGTCGATGCGCTTGTTTGTGGCGATGTGGTAGAGGTGCGGGGTCTGGATGCGGCGAACGCCTTTGGGATAGGTGTCGTTGAGAATCCACTCGTTATTGTGGAGGTAGGTGAGGTGGCCGCCGCTGTCGAGCACACCATGGCCGATCTCCGAGACGATGCCGCTGTCTTTGTCCGCAAAAAGGAAGTCGCCCCACTCTTTGTTGCCGAGCCAGTCTTTGGCCTGGGAGAGGATGTGCGTGGCATCCCGCCAGATGAAGTGGGAGGCGTAACCATTGGGGATGACGATGCGGAGATCGCTGCCATCCATGTTTGCGGTGATGAGGCGCGTCAGGTGTCCGCCCTTGGGCTGCGTCCAGCGGTGAAGCATGATGAAGCGTTTGCCATCGGGACTGACCAGGAGGTGGTAGGCATGATGCTTGGAGTCAGGAAGGTTGTTAATGATCTCACCGGTCTTGGACAGGGTCTCGTGAGAGACGATGAGCTTCGACGCGCCGGTTTCGAGATTGACGTGGGTGACGCCGCTGCCAGCGGGAGCCATCTGATCAAAGAAACGGTCTTTGATGCCGGCGTAGCCATAGCCGGGGCGGCAGTCTGCCACACGGGCGAAGTCGCAGCTCACAGCCTCTTTGCCGTTTGGAGCGAGAGCGTAGATGGGGCTGGGGAGGGTGTGCTTTTCGCCGGTTTTGACATCGAGGATGTGGCTGACGAACTGGTCCTTCTCGCGGTCGTTCCAGATGACTTTGGATTCGGTGCCGGGAATCCACTGCAACATGCAGCCCTGCTGCCAGCACCAAGCACGGGTCCTGCCGAGGGGGATCCATTTGTCGTTGTCCTGGAGATCGACCATGCCGACCTCGATCTCGTCATCGGCGGTGGGAGAGCGGTGCTCGAAGGCGACCTTGTTGCTTAGAACGAAGCGGTTGTCGGGAGAGAACTGGAGCTTGTCGTAATAGCCGAACCAGTGGAAGCCGGGACCTTTGGTGATAACGCGGAGGGGCGGATACTTTGGGGCCTCCTGGCCTCGTGCGGCCAGGGAGCCCAAGGCCAGAGTGGAAAGGAAATGACGGCGGGTGGCGGGAGAAGTCATGATTTAAAAAGGGGAATGTTTATTTTTTCGCGGCCTTGGCATCGAGCTCCGCCAGCTTGAAGCGGACGCTGACGATGTAAGGAGCCTCGCCTTCAGTCCAATGACCGTAGGTGGTGGTGACGATGGTGCCGTCTGGCAGGACTTCGATGCCGGGATAGGTGCAATCGGCGCCTTTGGTGTTGTCCATGATGCGGACGCGATACTGGCCTTCCGTGCCATTGACGATGTCCTCGTATTTGCCAACCCAACCAACCCAGTCACCTTTGGTGGGGCTGACATGGGTGGTGTCGCGGAAGCTGATAAAAAGGCGACCATCGGGCGTGTATTTGGCGACGTGGCGATCCCCCGTCAGAGCGGCGGGCAGTTCCTTGGGCTCCGTCCAGGTCTGGCCTTCGTCATTGGAGAAGATGACGAAGGAGTTGTACTTGCGGGAATTTTCACGCAGCAGGACGGCGATCTGTTTGCCATCCGGGGAACGCAGCGCGCCGGGCTCGCAGAGGTTGGCATCTGGCAGCATGGCAATGGGCGTGGGGGCGCTCCAGGTGAGGCCGCCGTCTTTAGAAAGCGTGGTGTAAACCCAGAAACGCCAGGCCTTGGATGGTGCACCACGGATATAGCGGCCGTCATCGTGGAAGAAGGCGAGATAGTGACCGGGGGTTTTGAGATCGATCACGGTGCCCATGGCGACGATGCCGCCAAAGTTGCCGATGGGAGCGAGTTCGCTCCAATTTGCGCCATCGTCTTCGGTGACGGCCATGCGGATGGGGTGAAGGCCGCTGAACATGATGATGCGCTTTTTGCCGGATGCATCGACCACACGGTGAAGCGTGGGCACTTCCATGGAAGTCTTCCAAGATTCTGGCGTGGGGAGGCGATCGCTCCAAGTGAGACCGGTGTCGGTGCTGCGCTTGTAAACGATGGGACCGCGTCCATGGCCTTTGGGATAGACGATGAGCATCGTCTTGTTGTCCTCCAAAAGGAGCGTGGTGGGGTGGCCGAGGTACTGGCTTTTCTCCTGGTCCACGATGACCTGGCGTTCCTTGTCACCGCTGATGTCGACAACAGGAATTGTGTAGCCCGGAGAGAGCTTGGTTTTGAGATTCTTGGGCGGGGCCAGTGTGACGTCTTTCTTTTGCAGTCCGTTCTGGGCAAAGGCGGACGTGAGCAGAAGCGGGACAGCAAGGACGATGGAGCGGAGATGCATAGGAATGCAAACGGGCAACTCCATGCAGGCTTTGCAAAGGAATCTCGATGGTCCAGCCACATCACCAGCAGCACGGCCAGCTTACGCTCCCAGCAGCCTGGTCATGGGATGTCCTTCGTTCTGATCAATGCGTTCCGGGCGGCCTTTGTGAGTGTACACGAGCTGGGTATGATCAATGCCCAGCAGGTAAAGGATGGTGGAATGCAGATCGTGCACATGCAGGCGGTCCTCCACGGCGTAGAGGCCGAGGTCGTCCGTAGCACCGTAGGTCTGGCCACCTTTGACCCCACCGCCAGCCATCCACATGGTGAAACCGGTGGGATTGTGGTCGCGGCCGTCTCCCTGCTCGCTCATCGGTGTGCGGCCGAATTCACCGCCCCAGATGACGAGCGTCTCATCGAGCAGGCCACGCGCCTTGAGATCGGCGAGCAGACCAGCGATGGGTTTATCCACTGCATTGCAGAGCCTGGAGTGATTGACCTCGATGCCCTTGTGGCTGTCCCACTTGCTGCCAGCTCCGCTGTAGAGCTGGACGAAGCGCACACCGCTTTCCACCAAACGACGGGCGAGCAGGCAATTGCGGCCATAGACGGCGGTGGCCTCATTGTCCATGCCATAGAGCTTTTTGGTGGCTTCGGACTCTTTGCTGAGATCCACCGCCTGCGGAGCTTCGGCCTGCATTTTGTAAGCAAGCTCGTAACCACGGATGCGCGCATCCAGCTCGGTATTGCTGGCACGGGAGGCGCCGTAGTCGCGATTGAGTTCACCGAGAAGATCGAGCTTGTCCCGCTGGCGCTTGCGATCCACGCCCTTGGGATTGTCGAGGTATTTGATCGGCACGCCGTCGGAGTTGAATTCGACACCCTGGTACACCGCAGGCATGAAGCCCGTGCCCCAGTTGCGCACACCGTTCACCACGGTGGCCTCGCTGTCCTTGATGACGACAAAGCCAGGCAGGTTTTTGTTTTCGGTACCCAGACCGTAGGAAGCCCAGGCACCAAGGGAGGGACGCCCGCCAAAGACGGAGCCGGTGTTCATGGAGCACACACCGCCGGCATGATTGATGCCGCTGGAGGCGCAGGAGTGAATCACAGCAAGGTCATCGGCATGCTGCGCCACATTCTGAAACCAGTCAGAAATCCAGAGGCCGCCCTGGCCGTACTGCTTCCATGTGCGTTTGCATTCGAGCAGCGGAGACTTGGCCTCGCCCATGGCAGTGATCGGCGGCTTGAAGCTGGCCGGAAGCGACTGCCCTGCGAGTTTGTTGAGCAGCGGCTTGTAATCAAAGGTGTCCAGGTGGCTGGGGCCTCCCTCCATGAAGAGGAAAATGACGCTCTTGGCCTTGGCCATACGCTGCGGGAGCTGCGCGGCGGCAGCGGCGGAGCGCTGTTCACTCATGAGACCCGCCAAGGCCACGGCACCAAAGCCGCAGCCTGCGCTTTGCAGAAAGTCACGACGCGTATGGGGGATGTCGAATCGGTTGCAGCTCATGGTTTAGTGGAGGTAGAAAAACTCGTTCGTATTCAGGAGGACCTGGCAGAGATCATTCATGGCCTGGCGGAAGGGATCATCTGCCTCGACGGTCTTGGTGTCGGAACCGGACCAGGCAAACTGTGAGGTGAGAGGATCTGCGGAGCGCCAGGTGACGAGGCCTGCGGACCATTTCTCAGGATCGCTGCTGAGGGCCTTGTCTTCCAGCACACTGGCTGCCACGCGCAGGGCCTCGATCTGCCCGTCCCACTGATGGGTGGGTGCGCGTTTGTTCAGACCACCGACCACGAGCTGAGCTGTGCCAGCGCTGAGCTTGGCGCGGATATCCATGGGGACCACGACGGACTCGGGCGAGGCCCCTGGCGTGTCGAGATCGCGCACGGTAAAGGCGACGGTATGGCCGGTGCAGGAAACGCGGGCGACGATGTGATAGCGGCGGCCCAGCTCGATATGAATGTCTGATGGCACCACCTGATAGCCGATGTTGGAGTTTTCATCTTCGCCCACGACCTGCATGATGACGTTGCGCGGTTTGAAGCGTGATTTCACACCCGTGACCCCAAGGCTCCAGCCAAAGGACTCAAGGCTGTCCTTCCCGCCATTCCAGCGGGAGGCGATGGTGCGCACGGAGGCATTCGCATCGATGCTGTTGAGACTTGCAATGGCTTCCACGGTGAACTCGTCGCCTTCCTCCGTGCCGCTTTGAACTAGCAGGCGCTCGTGCGGGCTGTTTTCTTTGAAGCCGCTGTTGTTTTCAACGGCCTCTGCGGCGGGTGCCACGGGCTGGCTAGATGTTCCGGCACGCCTTTTGAGGAAGGCCTCCGCTTTGGTGCGTTCCATCTTGGTGGGCAGACGGCCCAGCACGGCCAGCCAGGCATCGTCGATGTTTTCCACACGTCCGGCCAGCTTGCGGGCGCGGGCCAGCAACCAGTCGCCATTCAGGAGCTGCAGGGCCTGCGTGGGGGTGGTGGTGCTCTGGCGTTCAGCCGTGCTGGCAAATCCGGCAGGGGCATCCAGGGCGCGCAGCAGCTCATTCTGATTGTTGCGCTTCTTCATGATGTAGATGGAACGGCGTGAGCCGTTGCCATCCTCAGCAGGACCGCCGGATTTGGGATCCAGCTCTCCGCTGGCGGCGAGCAGTGCATCGCGCACCTGCTCAGCATCGAGACGGCGGGGATTGAAGCGCCAGAGGTAATGGTTGGAGGGATCGATCTTGGCGATGTCGCCGACAGGCTCACGACGCGCCGTCTGCCGGTAGGTGGCGGAGAGCATGATCTCACGGTGCAGCGGCTTGATGTGCCAGCCGTTGGCCACGAACTTGGTGGTGAGGAAGTCGAGCAGCTCCGGATGAGTGGGCTTCTCGCCGAGCTTTCCGAAATCGCTGGCGGTGGCGACGATGCCACGCCCAAAGTGGTACTGCCAGATGCGGTTGACGATGACGCGGGTGGAGAGGCGGTTGTCCGGACGTGTAATCCAGTTGGCCAGAACGGTGCGGCGGCCGGTGGAGTTGCCGATGGGTTTGATCTCGGGCTCCTTGGGCTCAAGCAGGGTGAGGAAGCCAGGGGCGATTTCCTGCTCGCCTTTGCGGGTCTTGAGCGCGACCGAGGGAGGCACGGGTCCGGCATCTGTGGCGACAAAGGCGTCCATGAGGGGCTTGGGCTTGAGGCTGTCGAACTTCTTGAGCTCCTCCTCCAAGGCCTTGTACTCGGCCTTTTTTTCTTCGCTCTTGAGGCTCTTCATCGGGTCGAAGGTTTTGCGCTCGCGCTGCATCTGGCGCTGGCACAGGCCGGCGAGCTGCCTTTCCAAGGCTCCGCGCTCGGCATCGGGCTTGCGCACCATTTCCTGGAGATCTTCTGTGAAGCGGGTGAGCGCACGCTCCACCTTGGGCTCGACGAGCGGGCCGGTAATCGCATCCATTTTAGCGCGGATGTCGGCGGTGGCGGTTTCCCATTTGGCCTGCTGCTCGGCGAATGCCTTCTTTTCGGCGGGGGTGGCCAGCTTGAGGTCATCGCGCCATTGGACGGGAGCGAGGAAGGCGCGCAGGCGGTAGTAGTCCTTCTGCAGGATGGGGTCAAACTTGTGATTGTGGCAATGGGCGCAGCCCATGCTGAGGCCGAGAAAGAGCTCGCCGGTGGTGTCCGTCATGTCCGTGAGAATGATGTCCCACTGACCCTTCACATCGCGCTGATTCCATTCGTAGATGGGATTACGCAGGAAGCAGGTGGCGATGAGCACATTGGGATCATCCGGCGCGATCTCATCGCCCGCGAGCTGCTCGCGCACGAACTGGTCGTAGGGCTTGTCATCGTTGAAGGATTTGATGACGTAGTCGCGGTAAGGCCAGACGGAGGGGCGGTATTCATCGGCATTGTAGCCGTCGCTTTCGGCGTAGCGGACGAGATCCAGCCAATGCTGGGCCCAGCGCTCGCCATAGCTTGGACTGGCGAGAAGCTCATCCACCAGCTTTTCATAGGCGCGCGGGTCCTTGTCGTTGACGAATTTGTCGATCTGCTCGCGGGTGGGCGGTAGGCCGTGGAGGTCGAAGTAAACGCGGCGCACCAGCTCATTGCGGTCCGCCTCGGCAGCGGGAGTGAGCTTGAGCTCGGCCTGCTTGGCGGCGATGAAGCGGTCGATGTCATTGCGCACCCACTTGCCAGCGACCTTGGGGGGAGAGACCTTGGCCACCGGCTTGAAGAACCAGTAGTTGCGCTGCTCCTCGGTGAAGCCGCCCTCGGTCACGACCACTTTTTGCGCAGGATTGTCCGGCCAAGGCGCACCGAGCTTGATCCACTTTTCCAAAGTAGCGATTTCGGCATCGGGCATCTTGCCGCCGTTGTTTTTGGGAGGCATCTGGAAGTCTTCATCCTTGTAGTGGATGGCCTCGATCATGGCGGATTTTTCTGGATGCCCGGGGACGAGGGCCGGACCGGTGTCGCCGCCGGTCTTGAGATAGCCGATGTTGTCCACACGGAGGCCGCCCTTCTGCTTGGTGTTGCTGTGGCAGTCAAAGCAGCGCTTCACCAGGATGGGCCGCACTTCGTTTTCAAAGAACTTCATGGCTGAGCGCTCCGCGTCGGCGTCAGCGGCAAACATCCCGCCCGCAGCGTGGCAGGAGAGCAGGAAAAGGAAGGCTGGTAGGCGTGACCGTGTCATGTCAGTAGAAAAAGGCGGAAGTAGTACGCTTTTGGACACAAAAATTGGCAAAAACCCGCCTGTTTGAGTGCTCCAGAAGGCAAAGCGTGCTTTCCTGGCCCCAATGTTCCCCTGCCCTCGCAAATGTCTGGCGACACTCCTGCTGCTGATCGTGACCATGGCAGCCCCCTTGGTCCCGGCTGCTGAACTGCCGGAAGTCGATCGTTTTAACTACAACCTCGGCACCCAGGCGATCGGTGGCAAATACCACCTCACTGAACAGGACCCGCTGGTGGAATCTGCCGCAGTCGTCCGTGCCATGGGGGCGAGTTGCATGAAATTTGACCTGCGGGCCAAGCCCAAGGAGTACCCAGGTGTGCATTCGCTGGTGGAGCTGGCACGCGATGAGCCCTCCCACCGCCGGGTGCTGGACATGCCTTTTGCGAATTTCCAGCTCTGGGCGGAACCCTTTGCCAACACCTCATGGAAACAAGGCTTTTCCAAAGCGAACGCGGACAAGGAATATCAGGAGCTGCATGCGCTGGTGGTGCATCTGCTGAAGACCTACAGCGGCACGGGAAAGACTTTTTACCTCGGCCACTGGGAGGGCGATAATTTGCTTCGGGGCAGCATTGGCAAAGAAGCGGATGCGAAAATGGCGCCTGAGAAAGTGCAGGGCATGATCGACTGGCTGACGACCCGCCAGCGCGCGGTGGATGAAGCCAAGCGCGACACGCCGCACCAGAACGTGGAGGTGTGGCACTACACGGAGCTGAACCATCCCACGATCTCCCTGCGGGAGGGCAGGCCTACTTTGGTCAATCAAGTGCTGCCTCATGTGGCAGTGGATTTTGTGTCCTACTCGGCCTACGACGTGACAAACGAGCCCAAGCCGGAGGAGATCAAGGCGGTGCTGAGCTACATTGAGTCTCAGCTCAAGCCCAAGCCGGGGATTCCAGGCAGGCGAGTTTTCATCGGGGAATACGGCTATTCGGTGTTTCACCACGGCAAAGCGCACCACTCACCTCAGGAGCAGGATCGGCTCTCGCGCATCACCATCCAGGCAGCGCTGGAGTGGGGCTGCCCGTTCATCCTCTACTGGGAGCTGTATAACAATGAACTGGAGCCCGACGGACAGCACCGTGGCTACTGGATGATCAACGACAAAGGCACGAAACAACCCATTTATGAAACACACCGACACTACTATGAGTGGGCGAGAGCGTTTGTAGCAGAGTGCTTGACGCGGACGGGCAAAGTGCCGGAAGACGAGGCCTTCCGGAAAGCCGCGGTGGAGTATTTCAAAGCACAGCGCTGAGCTGCTCAGGGGAATGCCTTTAGCAGAGCAGCGGCGATCGCGGCCATGCCTTTGTCGCCAGGGTGATTTGCGACGCCGGCATGCTTGTAGGGACGCTCTGAGCGGGCGTAATTGGACTCATCTTTGCCGAGAGTGCTGATGTCGACGTACACACCTTCGACGGCGGAGCAGGCCAGGCTGAGGGCTTCGTCCTTGGCCGCATTGGCCCAGAAACAACTGCGCACGAGAATGATGGGCTTTTTGCCGGCTTTCAGTGCATTCAGGAGGGTGGTCACACTGGCCTGCAGCTTTGCCTTGTCTTCAGCTGTCTTTAAAGCGGGCACATTTTCGCCGATGGCGAGGATGATAAGGTCGGCATGAAAATCGATGGCTTCCTTAAGCTTGGCAGGCACGTCGTAGCCGGCATAGGCACGCTCAAAGTCGGCGATGTTTTTCACCATGACCTCAGGCGCCGCGCCTGCTTTGTCCGTGAGGCCTTTGGTGACGAGATGCACATAGTCATTGGCCTCCGCGCTGGCGGCCATACCCCAGTTTCCCTTCCAATCGATGTCGGCCTTGGGGCCGTGCTTGGTGATGCTGTTGCCGAGGAAGAGCACCTTGGTCTGTGCGGAGGCCTGCGCGGCCATGCAAATGAAGGCGAGGGCGACGAAGAAAAAGCGGCGGGATGTTTTCATGAAAAGCTGTGGGTGAAGATCAGGCGAGGCCTACATGCTTGAGCGCCTCGATGGGTGGCCCCTCGAAGGAACCCGAGGGCACATTGCCGACATATCCGATGGCTTTCATGCCTTCAGGAGTGGTGTAGTAGCCACCTGCGGTGAGATCGCGGAAGCGCTTGAAGAAGGCCGCGCCCTTTTTGAGCTCGGGCTTGGGTTTGGAGGCAGCCAGGTCTGTGCAAAGAGCGAGCTGCTGCTCGGGCGAGAGCTCTGCGAAGGTCTTGCTGAAACGGCGCGCTGATTCTTCATCGATCCATTTTAGCCCCTCAAGAATCACACGGCGGTCTCCGGCCTGCGCCGGATACGGGGAGCTGATCCACTCATCGATGAAATCATGCACTCCCACCGCCGAGGCGCTGGGGGAGGCGGCGTCAGCGGGGATGATGACGTCGCACAGAGCACGAGTGGCGCGACGCTGGGGTTCGGTGAATGTGAGAGGCCAGACGTCTCCCGGTTTGTACACCTTGGCCATGACTGGATCAGGTCCGTAGCCTTTGGCATTTGAAGAAGCGGCGTCCGCGGCAACAAGCTGCGCATCACGTGCTGCCATGGATGCGGTGGCGGTTAGCATCCACTGCAGCGCAGTGCGGCGGTCCATGCGAGGAAGGTCTTTGGGAGCGCTCATGGTCAGATATTTCCTTTCTTCATTTCGTCCATCAGGTGGTCGGCCATGCGCCATGCCAGGGCCATGATGGTGAGGGTGGGGTTTTTATCCGCTGTGCTGGCAAAGGGGGCGCCATCTGCCATGAAGAGATTTTTCACATCCCAGGTCTGGCTCCATTGGTTGGTGACCGAGATCTCACGGTCTGCGCCCATGATCGCACCACCTACCTCATGGATGACCTCTCCCCCTCGTCTGATGAGCTTGGCTGGATCATTATCAGCTTTGGCAGAGATTCTGCCGCCCATGGCTTCGAGAATTTCGCGAATGCGCTGCTGCTGGTGGCGCACCTGATTGAGCTCAAAGTCCGTCCATTTCCAATGAAAGCGCAGCACAGGAATGCCCCACTGATCTTTCAGCTCGGGATCGATCTCGGTGAAGCAGCCATCGTTTGGCAGCATGGTGCCCTGAGCGCCAAAGCCCATCTGGCAGCCATAAGTGCGCCGGGCCTCCTCTTTGAGCTTGGCCCCAAACAGCACGCCGTCATGTCCGGCACGTGAGTCGATGCCATTGATTACATTGAGAGAGGGCATCTGCCGTCCCGTGGTGAACTCCAGATGATAGCCGCCGGGAAAGCCGAGCTGACCTTTGGCATTCTGCGCATGCAGCGTCCAGGGCACATAGGCATGCGGACCGCCGGCACCGTCTTCATTGTGAATGGGCATGCCTTCAAAGGCGGGAATGTAAGCGCTGAGGCTGCTCGAGACCGAGTCAGTGATGTATTTGCCCACTTTGCCGCTGGAATTGGCGAGCCCCTGCGGGAAGGCGCTGGATTTGGAATTGAGCAGCAGGCGCACCGACTCCTGCGAGCTGGCTGCCAGCACCACAGCGCGGCCTTTGGCATGACCTTCACGGCCGGTGGTTTTGTCGATAAAGGTGACACCTGAGGCCCGGCCCTTCTTGTCGAGCGTGACCTCGCGCGCCATCGCATTGGGCAGGATGTCCAGATTTCCCGTGGCCAGTGCAGGGCGCAGATGCACGGTCTGCGAATCGTAGTTGGCACGTATGGCGCAGCCGCGATGGCAGTCCGTGGCCCAGAAGCAGGGTGAGCGCGTGCGCATGGAGTCCGCCAGGATGGCCTGCGCCTTGGCATTGCCGGGATGGAGTTTGGCCGGAAGGGTGTTTGCATCCTGAGGCTGGGTGAGCACCGCCCGATGGATGGAGACGATGTGGGCACCTGCTTTTTTGCCGTGCTTCTGTGCATAGAGCTCGCCCACGCGGAGCTTGGGTGCTGGCTGTAGCACGCCTGGAGATGAATCAGGCGAATTCTCAAGCCCATCGTTGGAGCCGAAGACACCGATGAGCATTTCGACCTTGTCGTAATAGGGGGCGATGTCGTCGTAGCTAATCGGCCAGTCAAAGCCGAGACCAAAACGAGTGCGTGGCTTGAAATCGTAAGGACCATTGCGAAGGGTGATGCGGCCCCAGTGGTTGGTGCGGCCTCCCATCATGCGCTGCCGCCACCAGCGGAACTCATCCACAGGTGCCTTGCTGGCGTTGGTGTAAGGCTCCCCGGGAATGTCCCAGCCGCTGTTGATGGAGCAGTCGTGGAAGCCGTATTGTTTATCCGGAGTTTTTTCACCGCGCAGCGGGGCGTGGCTCGGCAATTGCAGCATGGCCACCTCTGTCTGCACATCAAAGGACCGGCCCGCCTCGAGGATGAGAACCTTGAGGCCCTCCATTGTCAGCGTGTAGGCCGTCTGGCCTCCGCCTGCTCCGGAACCTACGATGACCACGTCATAAGAATCCTGAAGTTTGTCGGAAGTAATGTTTGGCATGGCGGAGAAGCAAAAACGCCAGATTTTCAAACCTCTTCCAGCATCATTTTAGCATCGCCGAAGATTTTGGGATGCTGGCCCATTTTGTCCATCATGGACATGAAGAGGCGGCAAAGCTGGCGCTCGGGTTTGTCTTTATAATCGAGCACACGGCCACCTTTGAGCCGTCCGCCAGCGCCGCCAAGAACGATGACGGGAAGCTGGTCGTTGTCGTGCCTGGCCCCGGCCATCATGCTGGAGCAGTGCATGAGCATGGTATTGTCCAGCAGCGTGCGCGGGCCTTCCTGGATGGAGTCCAGCTTGCGGGCAAGGTAGGCGAGCTGCCCAATGAAAAATTGATTCACCTTCAGCCAGTCTTCGCCATCGCTGTGGGAGAGCAGATGGTGGATCATGTAGTCGATGCCATGCCCCGCCTGCTGCACACTGGGGAGATTGGGAAAGCGCAGGGCGCTATGGTCATTGTTGAGTTTCAGTGTGGTGATTCGTGTGGTGTCAGTCTGGAAACCCAGCACGAGGAGATCAATCATGAGCTTCATGTGCTCGCCGATGTCCTGCGGGATGCCGTCGGCAGGACGCTTGATGTTCGGCTTTTCGAGCGTAGGCCGCCAGCCTTGCAGCTCACCGCGTTTGCCTGCGTTTTCGATGCGCTTTTCCACATCGCGCACGGAATCAAGATACTCATCGAGCTTGCGCTGGTCATTGAGGCTGATGTCACGCTTGAGATCCCGTGCCTCAGCGAGCACCGCATCCAGCACGCTTTTGTCGGCAGGGGATGCTTCATCTTTAAACAGACGGTCAAAGGCAAGCGCGGGGTAGAGCTCCAGCGGAGTCGGTGTGGTGGGAGAGCTCCATGAGATGTGGGAGCTGTAGAGCATGGAGTAGTTTTTGTGCACCGAGGGGTTCGACTTCTCACACGCGAGCACAAGACTCGGCACCTTGGTGCTGCGGCCGTAGGTTTGCGCGAGCACCTGGTCAAAACTGGTGCCTGAGCGAATCTCACCACCGGAAGCAATCGGCGCGCCGGAGAGCATGTTGCCAGTCTGCGAGGAGTGGATGTTCCCCTTCCGTGCCTCCTCATGGTAGAGACCGCGCACAAACAGAAGCTTTTCGCGGAATTCGTGGAGAGGCTGCAGGACTTTGCCCAGCTCCATCCCCTTCCCCTCGCCTTTGGCCCACCATTCCTGAGAGTGGAAGCCATTGCCTGAAAAGGTGACGCACAGGCGCACCGGAGCCTCGCTGGCGGGCTTGTCACGTTTGGGTTCATCTCCCCAAACATTGAAAGACTCCATCCATGGCAGCGCCATGGAGACGCCCGCTCCGCGCAGGAAGGCTCGACGTGAGAAATGATGTGTGTGCATAGGAGTCAAATCAGTGCTGGGCGATGGTGTCTTTTCCCCGCACTTCCAGGAACTGCGGGCTGTGGATGATGAGGTCGATCAGAGAAACCATGCGGCGGTCGCTTTTGACCATGGAGTCGATCAGGGGCTTGTCTGAAAGCTGCACGCTGCGGCCCAGGGCATAACCGAGCAGCTTGCGGCAGAACTGACGCACGAAGTCATCGCCACGCTTGTCGATGAGATAGTCGCGCAGATCTGCGAGGCCATCGACAGCCGTGCCATCTGGCAAAATGGTCTTGGTATCCGCTTTACGCGCACGTCCGATGGCGTCGAATCCTTCGAGCGCGAAGCCGAAGGGGTCGATGCGGCGATGGCAGCCGGAGCAGTTTTCATCGCGGCTGTGGCGCTCAATGAGCTGCCGCTCGCTGAGATTGGCCGGCGTTTCCTCCGGAAGCACGGGCACACCTTTCGGCGGGATGGGCAGCTTGTCTCCGAGGATGACCTCGCTCAGCCAGGTGCCGCGCAGAATGGCGCTGGTGCGGGAGGCACCTGCCTGCTTGGCAAGCGTGGCTGCAAAGCCGAGGATGCCGCCGCGGCCTTTGGCCTGCAGTCCGTCAATGCGCTGCCAGCCATCGCTCTTAACATCCAGACCGTAATGCTTCGCGAGGCTGGCATTCACAAAAGTATGATCGGCATCCAGCAGCGAGAGAACGCTGCGGTTGTTTTGAAGGATGTCGATGAAAAAGCGGGTCACCTCCTCCTGCATGTCCTGGCGCAGGGAGACGAAGCTGGGAAAGTGCCGTTCGCTCTTTTCGTCCAACGTGCCGACATCGCGCACATGCAGCCACTGGCAGCCGAACTCCGTGGCGAGGCGTCGCATTTTGGCGTCTTTGATCATTCGCTGCATTTGCTGCAAGAGCACGGCGGGATCATTCAGCTTTCCAGAAGTGGCGAGCTGGGCCAGTTCAGCATCCGGGCAGGATGACCAGAGAAAGTAGCTGAGCCGCGTGGCCAGCTCATGCGTACTGACCGGTGCGGCTTTGGAGCCGGGCGTGGCTTTCTCCCCGCGATAGAGAAATGCAGGAGCGACAAGCACGCGCGCCAGCATCATGCGTGTGGCCACAGCGTGTGGCAGCTCCTGACTGCGCATTTTTTGGTAGAGAGCCTGCAGCCCTTCACGCTCCCCACGGCTTAGCGGCCGACGCCAGGCTTTTTCCGCAAACTCAACCACGGCAGCAACCTGCGCCGGCTCTGCCTCAACAAGCTGACGCTTGAAGGCGGCGGCTGCATTCATGATGGGCGCACGCATCGGCTCAAAGGCGCTGGGCTTGGCGTCCTGCGTGGCAAACTGGAAAAGCTGCTCAAAGACATCCACCTGCTTCAGCGGCCATTCACTGACGAAGCGCAGCTCATCCCAGAGGCGGTCGAGTTCGGCGCCTTCGGCCTCGGAGAGCATGAGGCGTTTCAGATGATCATCCTCACGGTGAAAGAGCGTGAGCGTGACGACTTCATCGATCGGCACAATCTGGGTGTAGCAAAGCGCGATGGGGAAAAGACTGCGAAACTCATCAAAGGCCGCCTGGAAGCGACGACGGGCGGCGCTTTTCTCGCTCACGATCACCGGTGCGCTGTGATGAGTCTGCAGATTGTTGTCAGACCACAGACCCTTGGACTGCGCAGTTTGCGCTTCGTCAACGGCAAGGCCTTTGAGCGATTCGGGCCTGACATCATGCACCTGCATCTGCACGCTGCCTTCGGGGTTCAGCAGCCGGGCCGTGACCACCAGTTCCGAACCTTCAAGCAATTCGGCGGGAACTTTGATCTCGACCACCGACGGAGCTTTCACCTCATAGCTGGACGCGGCGAGAGAACCAGGCGCATGCTCCTTCAGGACAGCCATGAGAAGAGGTCCCGTGGCTGACAGGATCTGACTGCGCAGAGCCTGTTCGGACGAACCGGCAGGAAGCGTGGCGGGATCTTTTTCCAGCAATGCCCGAACCTCCCCAGCGAGCACCTCACGCTCGGCCGCATCCTTGGTCTTGCGCCAGCGGGCCAGAGGCGAGCCGTCAGGAATCGCCGAGTCCATCTGCTGAGCCGCGGGCTGGCTGAGAAAATGCCAGGCTCCGTGGGGATTCCCTGCCAGGATATTGGGAGACACATCCTTTGCCAGATCCCAGGTCGTCTGGCCATCCTTGAGTGTCAGATTCACCGTGGTGAGATCGCAGCTGTGGTTTCCGTCCTTGGGGCCGATCACCAGGGCTACCACGTCTCCTTGCATGACCTGAACCTTGTCGAAGACTCCTGTGGAAATGCGTTCCGATCCTTTGCTGACTCCGGAGGCGAGTACATCCCGCAGGTGGCCCCGGCACACCTCCAGGGCCCAGGTGATGCCATTGCCGCAGTCCACATGCGCGTCCGCCACATTTCCCTGGATATTAAGGGACCCGCTAACCGGGCTGCGCCAAGCGATGACCGACGCGCGTGTGGGAGAGGGATGCGTGGCGACGCTGTGAGCCTGCATCAAACCCGGAATCCGCGGAGTCTTGTCGGAAGAGTTTGCCAGCACACTGAGCGCCTGCTCGCCGGACCAGCCCTGGATGAAATTGTAATTCGGAACACTCAGGATTTTTTTGGCGAGCAGCGGCTCCAGCTTCACCTGACTGGCCGAGCCAACACCTATGTAATCCAGCCACCCCAGCAAAAACGCGGGATCCACGCCATGCTTCTGCGCCAGCGCGGCCACATCCGTGCGCTCGGAATTCATCTGTGCCTCGTGAACCGCAGCCAGACAGGGCAGTACACTGGCGACCAGTTGTGCGCGCCGCTGCTGCAGACGCTCCATGAGCTTTGGCACATCGCGCAGCGGAAGATCAGCACGGCCAGGGGCCACCAGCCGCGCATTTTCCCACACGGCCGAATCGTTCTCACTGCCATCTCCTGCATCCATCGTGGTGAAATAGAAGGTGCGATCTCCGCCATCCTTGGAAGCCGTGAGCTTCATGCGGATCTCATGCTTAGCCACCAGAGGCACCACGGGCTCCTGCCAAGCTTTGGGACCGTTTTCCTTGCCGATGTGCCCCACACTGGCAAAGCGCCATAAGGCCTGCTGCCATGCGGCCACATCTGCCACAGTGAGATTTCCCGCACGGAATTTGGCGCGCAAGGGATCCAGCAGCATGGATGGCTGTGTACTGCTGAGAGCTTGTCTGAGCAGCGTCAGGTATTTCGGGCTCAGCCCATCGGTGCTCCCCTGCCCCTGCAATGCGGCGAGGTATTTGCCCAGCGGCAGACGACCTTCGTCTTTGGCGATGATCTTTGCACCCGTCACCTTCAGTTCGGACTGTCCCGCAGATTCGCTGTAGCGATGGTAGATCTCGCGGATCTTTGCCAGAGCCTCGTCCGCCCAGTCTCGCGGTGAGTAGGACTGGGAGAAGTGCATGCCCTGAGGAGTGAGCACCGCATGAGAAGCGACCTCCTTGGCCGCATCGAGGTACTTGCTGAGCAATGCAGGGGACATCACGAGTGCCGCACCCGCATTGGTAAAACCCTCGCCCGCAGCTCCATCCACGGGAAACTCTCTGGCTGGATCAAGCGACTCCACTCCGGTGAGATCACGCAGCGTGTAGGTGTACTCCATGTTGGAGAGACGACGCAGCACCACGGGGCCGGGATCACCGGCATTGGCCAAGGCCACTTCGTCCAGCCTGGACTGCACCCACTGCACGAGCCGCTTTTTCTGCTCATCAGTGAGCTGCGGCTCTTTTTTTGGCGGCATCTCACCCAGGTGAATCTGGTCCAGCACCCCCTCCCAGATCATGGGCTCGCGCTTGATGTCCGCCACGGAGGTGAAGCGCTCCAGGTCCAGATCACCCTTCTGCTTCTCGGTGGAGTGGCAGGAGTTGCAACGCTCTTTGAGCAAAGGCAGGATCGATGCCTGAAAATCATCCGCGCCAAACGCTGCGCCATGCAGAGCCAGGAAGGACAAGACAGAAAGCAAAGGTCTCATGACAGGATCTCCTTCACGACGTTTCCATGCACATCCGTGAGCCGGAAGTCGCGGCCGAGGTGACGCCATGTCAGCTTTTCATGGTCGAGTCCGAGCTGATGCAAGATCGTGGCGTGCAGGTCATGCAGGTGCACCTTTCCTGAGAGAGGGCGGAAGCCGAAATCATCTGTCTCACCAAAAGTGAATCCGGGTCTGATACCGCCACCTGCCATCCAGGCGCAGAAGCTCTCTGGCTGATGCTCACGCCCGTGCTTTTCGATCGGCGAGGTGCCGCTGAGATCCTGGCTCCAAGGTGTGCGGCCAAACTCACCGCTCCAGACCACCAGCGTGTCATCCAGCAAGCCACGAGACTTGAGATCTTTAATGAGTGCAGCGCAGGGCTGGTCGCTGGCGGCGCAGCTTTTGGGGAGCGCATTGCGGATGTCTCCGTGATGGTCCCAGCCACCCATGGTGACCTGCACAAAACGCACACCGGCTTCGCTCAGCTTCCGAGCCAAAAGGCAGGCACGGGCGTTTTTATCTGTGTCCTTGCCGCCGACACCGTAGAGTTTTCGGGTGGCCTCGGACTCATTCGAAATGTCCACCAGCTCAGGAGCCGTGGTCTGCATGCGGAAGGCGGTCTCCATGCTTTCAATCATGCCCTCCATGCGTGCATCGGAGCCCGCCTGTCCCATCAGTCGGCGGTTCATGCGCTGGGTGAAATCGATGCGCGCACGCTGAGCCTTCACATCACCGGAGACATCCGCCAGGTAGTCGATGGGCGACTGCTTGTCGCTGGTGGGGATGACCACCTTGGTGCCCTGATGGGCCGCAGGCAGAAAGGACGAACCATAGAGCCGGGTGTCGCTGTCCGGGTGAATGCTGATAAAGCCCGGCAGGTTTTGATTTTCCATGCCGAGGCCGTAGCTGATCCAGGCCCCCATCGAGGGACGCACATCCGCTGTCACCCCGGTATGAAACTGCAAAGCGGCGGGCTGGTGCTGGTTGTTGTCCGCATGCACGGCGCGCAGCAGGCAGATCTCATCGGCGATGCTGGCGGTATGCGGCAGCAAATCGGAGATCATTATGCCGGACTGCCCACGCGGACGCACCTCTCCCTGAGTGGCCAGCGCCAGGAATTTGTCCGTGCCGACACGCAGCTCCTTGGTGTTGATGGGCGCGGTGATGGTCTGACCATGCATGCGGCGGATGTAGTCCTTGGGGTCAAACAAGTCGGGCTGCGAAGGCCCGCCGGACATGAACAGAAAGATCACGCGTTTGGCTTTGGCCGGAAACTGCGGTGCCCGGGCAGCGAGGGGACTTTGAGCCGCCTGCACCAGATCGTGCAAAGCGAGGGCACCGAAACCAGCGGCTGAACTCTGCAGCCATGAACGACGGGAAATGGAAGGTGCATTCATAGGCGGAGCAGAAATTCGTTGGAGGAGAGCAGCGCGTGGCACAGTTCGACCCACGACTTGTCAGCTGGCATGGATTCGAGAAATCTGAGGGCGTCCTCACGCTCGGCGCTGCTGATGGGACGGCTGAGGACGCGCAGCCACAGTGCTTCAAGCCTTGCTCCCACGTTTGACTCTTCAGCAGCCAGCCGCCGGGCAGTCTCTGTGGCGCGGGCGCGGACGAGATCACTGTTCAACAGGAACAAAGCCTGCGTCGGCACGGCTGTCTCTGCACGCCTGCCGGCAATCTGCGCAGGCTGGGTAAAATCAAACACATCCCTGAGCTTGGCTGAGCCGGGTTGGGCAGCCGTGCGGATGACAGGCAGATAAATGGTGCGCTCGAAGTCATGCACCGGGCGCATCTTCTTGAATGCAAACGCAGGCGGATTGACCGCCTTGGGGCTGAGGCTGGTGACGTTCTCAGGAAACTCCAGCGGGAGTGCAGGACCACCCACTGAAGATGCAAGACCGCCGCTGATTGCGAGCATGGAGTCGCGGATCGCCTCGGCATCCAGTCGCTGGCGGTTCATGCGCCAGAGCAGGCGGTTGTCAGGATCTTTGGCTGCAGCGGTGGCATTGTTGGCGCTGCTCATGCGGTAAGCACGGCTGAGGACGAGCTCGCGAATGAGCTGCTTCTGCGACCAGCCATTTTTCATGAACCGCTCGGCGAGGTAATCCAGCAGCTCTGGATGCGTGGGGGGCTCTCCACGGACACCGAAGTAGTCAACGCTGCGCACAAGACCTTCGCCAAAGAGCTTCTGCCAGATGCGGTTCACGGTGACCCGGGCGGTGAGCGGGTTGCGAGCGTCAGCCACCCAGTCTGCGAGCTGAAGCCTGCCGCTTTGTCCTGCCGGTATCGCAGGGAAATCAGCCCACGATGCGACGCGCAATGCTCCGCGCTTCACTGAGTCTCCCAGTGCGTAAGGATTGCCGCGGATGGTGATGCGCATGTCGGCCGGCTTTTCACGGTCGTGCACGGCGAAGGCTTTTGGCGCGACGGGGGCAAAGAACTTCGCGTGCTCGATTCGGCTATTCAGCGTCTTGATGCGCGCTGCAGCTTCATCGCGCTTCTTTTCGAGTGCTGGCTTCGCGTCTTTGGCAGCTTTCGCGATCTGCCCTTGCAGCGCGGTTTTCTCTCGATCGGCTAGTTCAAGCTCAGTTTCCCACTCACGGATTCGAGTGTCGTTTGCGACGAGCCGCACCTCACGCTCGGCCTTCTCCGCCGCTGTTTCCGGGAGCTCGGTTTTATTGACGCTGCTCCAGACGCCATTGTCGGTCTTGTAAGTCGCATCTGTGCTGCGCAACATGCCCGCAATCGCGTAATAGTCGGCCTGCGAGATGGGATCAAACTTGTGATCATGGCAACGCACGCAGCCCAGCGTCATGCCAAGGAAGGCGGTGCCGATCTTGCTGACCTGCTGATCCACGAGATCGTGCTCCATCTTGAGCTTGTCCACGGCGACGATTTCAACATCCCCCAGCACCAGAAATCCCGTGGCGGTGATGTTTGCCGCGCGCTCTTGGGGTGTTTTAGCAGGCAGCAGATCTCCGGCGATCTGTTCTCGGATGAACCTGTTGAACGGTTTGTCGGAATTGAAGGCGGCAATGACGTAATCCCGATAACGCCAGGCATGTTCCGCAAAGACGTTGTTTGAAGTGCCGATCTGATCTGCGTAGCCGACGAGGTCCAGCCAATGGCGGGCCCAGCGTTCGCCAAAGGCACGTGACTGCAGCAGACGCTCGACCACCGCTGCGCGCGCAGATGCCGATCCATCAAAATGAGCCGCCTCTTCCGGAGCCGGTGGCAGGCCGGTGAGATCAAGCGTCACACGACGCAGCCAGGTATAGGCATCGGCATCTGGCGAAGGCAGCATGTCTTTGGCCTCAAGGGCGGCCAGTATGAATCGGTCCACTGGATCAAGCGGCCATTCCTGATGTCCTACTTCGGGCGGCTTTTCAGCGTGCACCGGCCGAAAGGCCCAGAACTTTTTCCCTTCCTCGAAATCGATCACACGAGCAGAGCTGACAGCAGTCTTTTTGACGCGAGAGTCAGGCGCGCCCATGGACACCCACTGCTCCAAAATGGCAATCTCATCTGCTGCGAGCCTCCCCTTGGGCGGCATTTCCATCTCAGGATTGGTGTAGTGCACCGCCTGAATGAGATGACTCTGCTTCGGATTTCCTGGCACGATGACCGCACCATTATCTCCACCTGCCTGCCAGCCAGTCTTTGAGTCCAGAGCCAGCCCGCCTTTGATCTTCTTTTCATGCGAGTGGCACTCGTAGCAGCGGCTCTGCAGCAGGGGCAGCACCTTGGCGTCAAAAAAGGCAAGGCGATCCTCCGCCTGCACTGAGGCTAACGCGAGCATGCCAATGCCCAGGATCTGGAAGACGCGGTTCATGGAGCGAGCGGTAGCCATTCACGCCAGCCGAGGATGTGCTCGCGCATCAGGCGTTCGCAGGTGGAGGGCGTTTGGGTCTTGAAACTTTCCACGATGGACTGATGCGCATCCACCGTCTGCTGGAGGGTCTCCTTGGTCTGCATCTGATGCGTGCGGTGCAAACGTCCGAGCCAGAGCTCCAGTTCGCCACGCAGGGAGTTCCAGAGCTTGACCAGACGCGCGTTGCCGGAGGTTTCGAGAATGATCTGGTGAAAGTCCAGATCCAGCAGCGTCACATCCTGCACTGACCGGGCTCTGCGAGTGGCAGCCAGATTTTCTTCCAGCAGAGTCACATCCGCCCTGAATGACTGCGCCGCGAGACGTGAAGCCAGCGGCTCCAGGGCAAGGCGCAGCACATACAGCTCTTCAAAATCCTGCGGAGTCAGGTCTTTGACAAAGGCACGCCCCGTCGGGCTGAACTCGACGAGCCCTTCGCGTTCGAGTGCGAAGAGCGCTTCCCGCACCGGCACACGGCTGACCCCCAGCCTCCGGGCCACGGCAGACTCTGCCAACAGCGCGCCGGGCGCGGAGCTGCCATTGAGGATTTCAGCCCGCAGCAGCGAGGCTGTGGAATCTGTGCGCGAGGGAGAAGCGACGGCCGTTTTCATTCGGTATACCGTTTTATACGGGCCGAATTTGACTGTCTATCTCAGGCGAGGATTTTTTTTGCCACACTGCCTTTCACATCGGTGAGCCTGAAATCCCTGCCCGCATATCGGTAGGTGAGCCGCTCATGGTCCAGGCCCAGCAGATGCAGAATGGTAGCGTGAAAGTCATGGGTATGCATCTTGTCCTCCACCGCCTCGTAGCCAAGGTCGTCCGTGCTGCCGTAGCGCAGCCCGCCCTTCACGCCGCCACCGGCCATCCAGGCAGTGAAGCCTTTGCTGTTGTGATCGCGCCCATCCGCGCCCTGTCCATGGGGAGTGCGGCCAAATTCACCTGACCAGACCACCAGCGTGTCCTTGAGCAGGCCCCGGGTTTGCAGATCCGCGAGCAGCGCGGCGATGGGCTGATCCACTGCGGCGGCGGTCTTGGGCAGGTCCTGCGAGATTTTGAAATGATGGTCCCAGTCGCTGTGCGTGACTTCCACAAATCGCACTCCAGCCTCGACCATGCGTCGGGCGAGGAGGCATTTTCGGCCAAAATCATCCGTCGCCCGGCCATCGCCAATGCCGTAGGCCTCCAGCGTCTGTCGGTTTTCCTTGGAAAGGTCCATGACCTTCGGCATCTCACTCTGCATTTTAAAAGCCAGCTCGAAGGACTCGATCGCCCCTTCCACTTCAGGATTGAACTGATCGCGCTGGAGTTTCTCGCGGTTCAGCGTCTGGATCAACTCGAGCTCCTTCCGCTGAGCGACACTGCCGACAGGGGGCGTGATGTTGCGCACCTGCGCATTGGCAATGGGTCGCGCATCCGCACCGACGCGAGTTCCCTGATAGATCGCAGGCAGAAAGGCACTGCCGTAATTCTGCGCACCGCCAAACAAAGAGGGAGGCGCGATGGTGACAAAACCCGGCAGATTTTCGTTCACAGTGCCGAGGCCGTAAAGCGCCCAAGCCCCGAGTGAGGGACGCACAAACTGTGAATTGCCTGTGTGCAGCTTCAGAAAAGACTGGGCATGAGCCGGCAATTCCGTGTGCATGGAATTGATAAGACAAAGCTCATCCACATGCTTCGAAAGGTGCGGGAAGAGCTCGCTGATTGGCAGCCCGCTTTTTCCCTGAGGTGCAAATTTCCACTGCGAGCCATGAAGCTTGGTGCCTGGAGCACGGCCATCCTTGCCAGAGGCTTCCGTAAGCTTGGGCTTGTAGTCAAAGGTGTCCACATGGGAGGGCGCACCGCGCATGCACAGGAAGATGACACGCGTGGCCTTGGCGCTGAAGTGCGGCTGCTTCACCGCCAGAGGGTTGCCGGCCTCAGCCTGAGCCAGTGCCTGAAATGCCAGCCAGCCAAAGCCGACTCCGCTGGTCTGAAGAAAATGACGACGGGAGTTCATGAGTTTAGTCGATGGAGCGGAATTCAGCGCTGCCGAGCAGAGCGCGGCAGAAGGAGGTGAGCACGTCATTTTCCAGACGCGGGAAATCAGCAAAGAAGCGCTGAACTGCACGAGTCTCGGCAGCGGTGGGCATCCGGGCGAAAGCGAGCTTGAACGCCATGGCGGTTCGCTGGTCTTCTGGCAGAGGCCGTAACCTGTCCGCCAGACGCCTGGCCTGCGCACCTACAAAGTCATTGTTTAGAAGAAACAGGGCCTGCGAGGGCACCGTGGTCACATCCCGGCTGCCATTCACAGCACTGGGTTCGGCAAAGTCAAAGACCGTGAGCGCATCAGGAACGGCATTGCGTGGCACAGGCAGATAGACGCTGCGCATGTCCCCGCCAGCGGTCAGGAAGGGCTCCTCGCTCAACGGAGAACGAAGGCTCTTGATGGAAAAGCCGCCAATCGCAGCATCGCCACACTGGGCGACAGCCGAACCCACCGGTGCCTCCGTCTTCAACCCACCACTGACTGCCAGCATGGCATCACGAATGCACTCAGCGTCCAGACGACGTGGGGACATGTGCCAGACCAAGCTGTTTTCAGGATCCACCTCAAAGGATCTGGCTTCATGGGCCGAGGAAAGCTGGTAGGCACGGCTCATGACGATCTCCTTGATGAGAGACTTCATGGACCATCCGCCGACCTGCAGCCGCAGTGCCAGATGATCGAGCAGTGGCTGACTGGCGGGCGGCTGGCCGGTGGTGCCAAAGTTGTCCACTGTAGAAACAATCCCTCTCCCAAAAAGCCAGTGCCAAACGCGATTGGCAAACACACGTGCGGTCAGAGGATTGGCAGATGACACCAGCCATTCGGCAAGCTCACGGCGACCGCTTTCCCTGGGAGGTATCGCGGGTGCTGCCGCTGAAAGCACACTGACAAAGCCACGTGGCACTTTGGCACCGGGCTTGTCCACATCGCCACGCGCAAAGAGCGGGCTGTCATCGATCGAGCAATACTGGGCAGGACGTCCAGCGATCATGCGGAACGTCTCTTCCACCGACTTCGGCTTGGTTGGCGGCCCGGCGCCAGGCGTAGTCGGATAATCGCGCACGCCCATGGCCAACCGCTTCTGCCGACCCTCGCTGTCATAGGAAGCCAGCTCGGTCTTGCACTCGCCGATCTTGGCATTGATGCCCACAAACATGACCAGCTTTTGCGGGTCATTGTTCACATTAAACCCCTTGCCGCTGAAAAGTGCTTTTGCCGCCGTGGCATAAAACTGCACCGCTCCGTAGCGCTCAGTTTTGGTGAGCTCCCTTTCCAGCTCGGCACGGCGCTCTGGCGTAAGGACCAGGGGCATGCGCGGCAGACCGCAGTCCGTAGGCAGCTCGATCAGCGGAGTGGCATGAATATTTTGGAAATTTGGCGCGGTTCCATACAGCATCTCCGTGCTCAGGAAGATGCCAGCAAGCGCGTAATAGTCGCGCTGAGAGATGGGATCAAACTTGTGATCATGACAGCGCGCGCAGGCCACCGTGAGGCCGAGCACGGCCTGGGAAACGGCATCGATCTGCTCGTCAGCCGTGTCGAGCGCCAGCTGCTTGGGGCTGCGCTCATTCAGGCTGCGCGTGCCGATGGCAAGAAAGCCGGTGGCGATCTGCTTCAGCGCACGGTCGCGGCTGTCTTTGGCCTGGAGCAGGTCGCCTGCGATTTGTTCACGGACAAAGTCGTCGAACGGCTTGTCGCTGTTGAATGCTTCAATGACATAGTCACGATAGCGCCAGGCATGCGGATAGAGGCAGTTTACATCTTTGCCGGAGGACTCGGCATAGCGTGCCACGTCCAGCCAATGACGTCCCCAGCGCTCGCCAAAACGAGGCGACTTGAGAAGAGCATCGACGATCCTTTCAAATGACTTCGCATCTGGGTGCGCCGAAAAAAAGTCCACCTGCTCAGGCGTGGGTGGCAGTCCGGTAAGATCAAAGCACACCCGGCGGAGCAGCCCAGCTGGCGCAGCGTCACCAACCGGCTTCAGCCCCCGCGATTCCAGCCCGGCAAGGATGAAGCGGTCCACGTCTGTTTTTGGCCATGCTGTGTCTTTCACAGACGGCACCGCTGGCTGCTTCACGGGTTGAAAGGCCCAGTGGCTTCTGGCTTTCTCCGTGTCCCATTCAGATTTGACTACCGCAGCTTTGCCTTCGCGGGGATCGGGCGCCCCCATGCGCACCCATTGTTCAAAGTCAGCGATGACAGAATCCGCCAGCCTGCCGCCGCTCTTTTCCGGCGGCATCTGCAGATCCTTGTTGGTGTAGCGCAGGGATTCGATGAGCAGGCTTTTCGCCAGGTCTCCGGGGACAATGGCCGGGCCACTGTCCCCACCGCGTCGGATGCCCTCCCGAGTATCCAGCACCAGGCCGCCTTTGATTTTTTCAGAGTTTTCGGCATGGCATTTGTAGCATTTTTCCGCGAGTACCGGCCGGATCTTCTTTTCGAAAAATGCGATCTGATCTGCGCTGCCCGGAGTCTCGGCGACAGCCGGCTTTTCAGGAGAAGGCTTCGTACTGCCGCTGATGGCGGCGATGTTCATGTATTCGTCATGCGACAGCCTGCCATCCTGATTCGCATCGAGGGTGTGAAACAAGTAGTCCACCACCTGCGGCTTGCCTTTCAGCTTTGGCGAATATTCTCCCAGAGCCTTGAACTCAGCAGCGTTGAGCGCGGCATCACGGTCCTGGTCAAAAGCGGTGAATCCCTGCTCAAGCTTCTGCTTCAGCGCAGCATCCTGAGCCGAAACTGAGGAGAGAAAGGCGATCAGCAGGAGGAATGGATGCGTCTTCATGGCTTCATGAATTTTTCAAATCTCACCCGGCGCTCGTCACCCAGCTTCTTGAATTCCTCGATCTGCTCGGGTGTGAGCAGCCCGGCCAGCTCGGTGGACTGGCGAATCGAAGCCTGGGCGATGGCGGTGAGCGTGTCGTTTTTGATCGTTGCGAGATCCTGCCGGAGCTGGTCATAGATCGGCTTTGACTTTTCGATCTGCTCGGGTGTGAGCTTCAGACGCTTGATCTCCTCCTTCATGCGCTGCTGCACGAAGTGATCTTCGCTGATGAGCTTCTTCGCGAAAGGCAGCGCAAGACCAACACCGAACA
Organism: Prosthecobacter vanneervenii; assembly: GCF_014203095.1. NCBI lineage: Bacteria > Pseudomonadati > Verrucomicrobiota > Verrucomicrobiia > Verrucomicrobiales > Verrucomicrobiaceae > Prosthecobacter > Prosthecobacter vanneervenii. The sequence continues at coordinate 38,489 of NZ_JACHIG010000015.1, forward strand.
GGGCGCCGAGAATGAAGAGCCCGACAAGTGAGATGACGATGTAGAATTTTTTCATGGGAAAAGCGGGGTTTGGATGAAGACCTGCGCAAGATCGTGCGCGTCGGAGCTCATGGCACCGGCAGACCACCAAAGGCAGGCGGCCGTCGCTACGGCAGCCACGGGCAGGGCTCCGAGCGAAAAACGGGCCCACAGGGCAGAGCTGTCCGGCGTTTCGGTCGATGCGACCAGCACACGTGTCACAAAGCCATAAGGCAGCTCCTCCGGCACAGCAGGCGGCGCGCTTCGTGCTCGGGCGGCGAGTTGTTCCAATCGTTGGTTGGTTCCGTTCATGAGTGTGATGCTTCGAGTTGTTCAAAGGCCGCGCGCAGCCTGCGGCGGGCGCGGAAGGCACGCACCTTCACCAGCGTGCGGCTCCATCCCGTGAGGACGGCGATTTCGTCGGTCGATCTGCCTTCGAGATGCAAAAGGCTGAGCACCATGCGGTCGTCGGCACTCAGCGTGTCCAGCAGGCGCAGCATGAGTGCGCGCGATTCGTCGCTCAGCGCCTCCGGTTTCGGCTCCGCAGCCGTCAGAGTGGCCTGCAGGGCATCCTGCTCCCCCTGGGTAAGATCGCTCCAGCGCAGCTCCGGCCTTACGCGGCGTGCGCGGTAATAGTCCCGGCATTGATTGATGGCGATTCGCGCCAGCCAGGGCTCCAGGGGCTTGGAGGCATCCCACTGCGAGGCCTTGGCAAAACACCGCACAAAGGTCTGCTGCGCCAGATCCTCCACGCATCCGGAATCTGCGATGTGACGACGGATAAGCGAGGCGACAAAAGGGTAGAATGCCTCCACCAGAGAGCGAGCCGCCCCCTCGTCGCTGCATCGCAGCCACGCTGCCATGCAGGCGCGGGATTCGCTGTCGGTCAGAATCATGGAAGCTGGAGATCACGAATACACATCCTTTCCCGGCTTCTACGGGCAGGATGAGCAGCGGTTACAGCATCCGGAAAATATATTTCGCAGCGGGCTTACTTCGCATTCTTTTCGATGAACTCGATGATCGGCGTCGAGTCGTCCAGACCGTGGGGGTGGTGGCCCACGCCGGGCTTGCGAATGAGGGTGATGCTGCCCCCGAGTGCCTTGTAACGTGTCTCGATCAGGCCTGTGTTTTCGTCCCACGGCACTACGTCGTCGGCATCGCCAAAGACATGCAGGAGCGGCACCTTGTTTTTCGCCAGCGGCTCCAGATTGTCCACAGGGTTGCCCTTGTAAGCGAGCGCCTCTGCTTCGTCCTTGAAGGCCCACAGCTTGGGCACCAGCGCCCAGTTTTTCGCATCGCCCTTGCCTTTGCCCTTGCCGCCGGGCCAGCTCTTGAAGTCGCACACCGGCGCATCGGCGTAGATGCAGGAAACCTTGTCGGGATTGGCGATGGCCCAGTTGTAGCAGTACAAACCACCACGGCTGAGCCCGACCAAGGAGGGCTTGGCGCTGAGTGCGTAGTTGCTGGTAAGCTCGCTGTAGCACTGGTTCCACAGCTTCACGGCATCAGGACAGCCCAGCATGTCATTGATCTTCATATAGACGATGTGGAAGCCTTTTCCCAGCAGGGCGATGTCGGGCGCGGGCTTGTGCCCGAAGAATTCCCCATGCCAGACCCACGGCCTGCCCGGCGCGGCGGCCTTCGGGGCAACAACGGTCACCGGCTTGCCAGCGATGGTCAGCTCGTGCTTCGCGTAGCCATTCCATTCGCCAGTCTGATTCGGAAACACGATTTCCTTGGAGTTAGCGAGCTTGCGCGCCTCAACATCGAGTTCAGCAGCCTTCGCTTTGGCTTCCTCAATGGGCAGCCCCGGAGGATTGCCGGGACGCTTGTGCCCCACGTAGCTCAGCCAGGCCGGACGCAGGATCGCATGCTTCTTTTTGACGAGCGCGAGGATGGCGGCGCCGTTGGGATGGTCCGGTGTGCCATCTGGTTTCACTTTGAGCCCCCAGGCATCCAGCACGGCATGCGCCATGATCAGGTGCCCCTCCGGGCCGGGATGCACGCCGTCTTTGGAAAAGGTGAACTCAGGCTCCGTCTTCCGCTTTTCTGCGATAGCAGCATTCATTGGGCCGTGAATGTCCAGCACCTCCCAGCCTTTCTGGCGCATCTCCAGCAGCCAGTCGGAGTAGAAGTCGAGCACCACGTTGTAACCCTGGTAAAACTGGCCCGGCTTCACCTGGTCGCCAGGCACCACGCGCGCCTTGATCGGCACGGGATCAAACACCGGCGGCGTGAGATGCACGATGCGTGCGCCTGCGGCGGTGACTTTGTCATGCAGCTTCTTCATCCCATCTTGAAACGCCTTCGTGCGCACCGCGCCAAGTGGCAGATAAATGCCATCATTCATGCCATAGCAGGCAAAGACGAGCTCGGGCTTGGCTTTTTCCAGCGCACGATCCAGGCGCTCGTGCAGGTCCGGGCGCGGAAACTTGCCACCCGCATGCCCTTCCTCACTCAAACCGCTCACCGTCTCACTGCTGAGCCCCAGCGGGATGATGTCCTTCGTCACCTCCGGATGCTGGGCGATCAAGGCTGCATCGATGAACTCGATATAGCCCCCACCCTGGGTGATGCTGTCGCCCAGAAAGACGATGCGCTGTTCTTTGGGAAGCTCCGCAGCAAAAGCAGCGGTGGCAGTAAGGAGCAGGGAAAGCAGGAAGGAACGCATGGAATGATCAATTCGGTGATTTCAGCGGTCTTTTATCACACCTTGTGCAGCTTGTAAGGATAGACTTGGTCTGCATTCCACTGGCAGCCATAAAGATCGCCAGCGTCATCCACGCAGACGTCATGTACATTGCGGAAAACAGGCTGGTCTTGCAGCAGCAGACCAACCTGGTCCCCCTCATACTTTGGCTGCTGTCCGCCCGGGGCGGAAATGACGCGGTTGTTCTTGTCCAGAATGATGATGAAGCCCCGCTCGCGCCACATGCGGTAATCATTCGGCTTCATGCCAAAGCACACACCGGAAAGCAGCAGATCTCCTACAATGACCGGACGGCTCATGAAGGCGCCGGGCAGATAAACGGAATGCGAATAGGTGCCATCAAGCTGATACCAGTGGAACTCGTTGCGAATGCGCTCGGTGCAGAGCAACAGCGGAGCGGGGCCTCGGGTGTCGATGGTCACACCATGCGCTTGCATGAATTTGCCCGCATTCATCGCTTGCGTGCTGTTGCCACCGAATTTGCGGATGAATTTCCCCGTGGAGTCAAACTGCAGGATGAACTGGGAGCCATAGCCGTCCGCCACGTAGATGTCTCCATTCGGCCCCGCCACTGCCTCGGTGGGGGCATACTTGGTCACGGCGTCATAGGCGCCGCATTCCTTGGCATGCGGCAGTTCCAGAAGCACCTCACCCGTGAGGGTGGTCTTCACCACACGACCGCCACCTGGATCACAAAGCAGGAGAGATTCCTTGCCATCTCGCGCATCCAGGCTCAGGCCATGACCGCCGCGCAGCTTCAGCGTCCAGGCATCCAGCACCTTTCCTTCCTTGTCGAAGATCAGGATGTTGTTCTTCGCCTCGTCGGTGATCATGATCAGGCGCTTCTGCGAATCCATGACCATCTCATGGCAGTTTTTCACGGGATGAGTCTCCCGCTTTGCCTTGCACCATTCCAGGTCCACCCGGTAACGATGCTCGCCATGACCAATGATGGCCCCATGAAGTGAAGTCTTGCTCTGGGCCTTGACGAATGGAGCAGAAAGTGCGGCAGCTGCGGACGTGGCGATGAAGTGGCGGCGGTTCATATGAAAAAGGATGAATGTGGACCTTGCCCAGCGAGGCTGGATCCATGTAACGTAACAGCGCAGATCTTATTCCAGATGAAAAGAACTCTCTTGATCCTGTCACTGGCCGCTTTTTGCGGAACCAGCAGCGCCGAAAGTCTGCCTCACGATGATTTAAAGGTGGCCTGGGACAAGGCTCTCAGTGCAATCGAAAAAGGCCGCCCCAGGCTGGATGTGGCCAAAGATCTCGAAGCTGCCATGGCCAAGACCCCTGCGAGCTGGTGGCATGACCATGCAAATGCCCTGGTCCAGGATTTACGCGCATCCGATGTAAAGCTGCGGCAGCTGTCAGAAGACAGGGCTTCTGCGGAATCATCCCCCTAGCTGTGGCTGGCCGAATCTACGATCCCTCACTACTTTTACAACCCCGCGAATAACGCTAGCCTGAGCAAGAAGCTCCGGTGTTTGCCGAATGATCCTGCAGCGCGGGTGCTTGCCGCCGACGAACGCTGCATTCCCGGCCTGATTTCCATGCTCACAGACATGTCCCCGACCCGGATGCAAGACATTCTCTCAAGAGAAGACCAAGCCTTCCGGGTCTGCGATTTGGCACTGGCGCTCCTGGAGCACAGGACCATGTGCTCGTTTTGCGAGCAAACTTTCTGCTTTGGCCCCTTGAGCAGCCAATCTGACGAAGTGCGCCTGGCCGCCCAGCAAGATGCCAGAGCGTGGTGGCAGGAGTGTGAAAGGCTCGCGCCCAACACACGCATCCAACACCGCTTGCCGTCCGCAGGTTTTTACGGGCAGATCCGGATGTGCGACATGCTCATCGAGACGGGCACTGCTGATGACCGTCAGTATGCTCGCACTCAACTCAGACGAATCGTCGACGCCAATTATCTTCCCGGAGCTGTTCGTGCCGGGGAAGTTTTGATGAAACTCGGGGACACCTATTGCCTTGATGTGGTCGATCAAAAGTTAGGCGAGAGATTCGCCGAGAGCGCGACCAGCTATGACGTGGATTCGTCTGTAATCTTTTTTGTCATCCAGCATGGTCGGAGCCAGGACTGGCAGGTGCTTACCGAATGTGCGCTCGCCCAATTGGAAGCAGGCGATGCAGGCGGCGGTCATTTCATTCTTCCAGCGGTGATCGACGCCATCACCGCTGAAAGCTCTCCGCATGCAGTTCCCTGCCTGGCGCTTGTTTTGCGAATGGAACAGCTTGGACTTGGTCCGCGCCTGTTCCATGGCAAAAAAGAATCGCGCTCGCCCCTGTGGAAGGCACTACGACTTGTGCAGCAGATGACCGGCACGCCACTGGGAATTCCTGCCACAGACCCAGGTCCGGACGAGGAGCAAGTCCTGATCGGAAAGATCGCTGCATGGTGGACGAGTTCAGGCCAGGCCGAATATACGCGTGCCGCCATTGAGCAACGGATCAAAACTAGCGACAAACAATGACCTCACTGGGATCGCGTGCGTGTCCAAAACGTGGGCAGACGCAGCTTCCAGCGCATGGCCGCGAGACGCAGCACAAGGATGACCGCCATGCCGAGATAGCGGTCGCTTTCCGAGGCAGGAAACCACTGCCTCAGGAGCACAAACACCACCGCTCCAGCAGAGACGGCGGTGGCATACAGATCGACCTCCGCCTGAAAAACCCATGGCAGCTCTCCACGCAGCACATCCCGCAAGATGCCGCCCGCCACTCCGGTCACGACACCCAGGAGCACAGCGACGATGCCCGGTGTGCCAAAAGCGAGCGCCTTCTCTGTTCCTGCGATGCCAAACAGAGCCAGGCCAAACGCATCCGCAAAGGCGAGCGCCTTGTTCGGCAGATGGGTGAAACGCACGAGCACGAAGGTGACTACGGCGGCGAGTAGCGCCGTCCAGACATGCATCGGCTGCTGGATCCAGAACACAGGCTGAGCCCCGAGGCAGAGATCACGGATCGTACCGCCGCCCACCGCTGTCACCAGCGCCAGCACGATCACGCCAAAGAGATCCATGTTCTTCCCCTCAGCCGCGAGCACGCCAGAAATGGCGCACACTGCGACAGCGAAGTATTCGATCCAAGGAGGCATGATTAATTGAGAAGTGTCGGAGGCAAATCCTGCGGTGGTGACGCTGAAACCAAGGGTTGTTTCAGCGTGGAACCGACCTCGGCCACTCGCTTCACCCTGCCTCCGTTGGCGAGAAAGAGCGCGCTTTCAGCCTGACCGGCGTTGATCAGCTCCTGGGCTTCGTTTTTAGCGCGGGAGCAGGTAAAGCGCCCTTCAGTAATGGCCAGCAGCCTACCATCCACCGTTCGCACCCAGCCGTTGCCAAATTCGCAGCGGCGCTCCTCCTTCACGCTCTTTGTGTCCCGGCGAAAATCTTCCACAAAGGAGTACAGGCCCGAGAGCGGCTTTCCGCCAGTCTTCACGCGAAAAGTCACCAGATGCTTCCACTCACGCTGCGCAGGCTGGTAAAGCCACCCGGCGTAGGCTGTCTTTTCGCCCTCGACTTTGGCCTGCACGATGCAGCGGACTTTTTCACCAATCTTCCAGTTAAAGCGGGTCATGCTCTTTCCGCCCGTGCCTTCTCCGCCGAAGCGGGACACCTCCACTCCTTTGCCCTCGTGCAGCACCTCCACACGCTGCTCCAGCGGCACGTTCTCGGGATTGTCTCCATTCGATGGATCCCACACGGAAAAGATGGCGACTTTGCGGCCGTCGCCAAGCTCCTGGATTCCAAAATAGCCGGTGTTCCAGCCACAGACCATGAAGTAGCTTCCCGGTGTGCTCTTCCGCACCGTGGCCTCATTGTAGAACCAGGTCGAAGCCGGGGCCTGCCAGCCAAAATGGATCGAACAAGCAGCCGTAGGTTCCTCTGCCTGCACGGCTGGGGCGGCCAGACTGAGCAGCGCGATCAAAGACAGAAATGTTTGCTTCATGGTTTTTTGGCTTCAGCAGGTTTAGGCTCGATGACAATGGGCGATGGTGGTGGTTCCGGATTCCATTCCGGCTTTGGCTGGATGCCCAGGTGCTCATAAATCAGCGGCACCAGAGCGGTCTGCGGTGTCGCTTCATTGAGCAGCTTCTCCTTGATCAGACTCGCCCCCTGGGCAGCAAGCCAGATTTGACGCTCTTCATCACTGTCGCCTCCATGTTTGTTGCCGCGCCCGCCATGATCCGTCGTGATGAGCACCAGCCAGTCCTCCTCAGCAAACCTCGGCCTCGCCCGCATGGCACGCAGCAGTTCTCCGATGTGCGAGTCCACATGGCTGATGGCGTTCAGATACAGTGAGCTGTCAGGCGAAAAACTGGCGCGCGAATCTATTGCACCATGTCCAAATTCATCCACCTGTCCAAAATAGACAAACATCGCGTCCGGATCACTGTCGCTTAGTGTCTTGAGCGCTGCATCTCTCACTTCGATGTCTTTTTCAGGGTTGTCCACAAAGTGCCTCGCGGCATCTGGTGCCCGGGTAAATTTCACATCCAGAAACTCCACATCCCCTTTGCGGGAACCGTCAGCGATGAAGTCATGGATCGGCGGCCAGTCTGTAAACGAAGCACAAAAAGCTTGCGGCTGGACCTCTTTGATCCGCCTCATGAAATGGGAGTACGTCTGAAAGCGACCGCCGATGAACCGGTTGTCTTTGACGCCATGCCGGTCCATCCACACGCCGGTGAGCAGGCTGGTCCAGCCCGGCCCGCTGACAGTGGGCTGATGAGTGGCTGTGCCCATTTCACCCCCAGCATAGAACTTTCGTGTAAACACCCCGCGCTCGCTCTCGCAAAGCATCTTTAACTGCGGCGCAAGTCCTCGCTCCATGGCAGCAGCCACCGCATCAGCGCGGCAGCCGTCTATGCCAATAAACAGCACCCGTTTGCCACCAAAGCCGCTGTCTTTTCCTGGCCCATGGGCGGACAACTGGCCGGCACAGCCAAGGCAAATCAAAACAAGGGTAATGGCAGATTTCATAGGATTTCGCAGCTCAGTGCTTGGTGTATTGCTCGATGCCGTTGAGCAGCATCTGCACCGCCACCATGACGAGCAGCATGCCCATGAGACGCTCCACGGCCATCGATCCTTTCTCCCTGAGCACCCGGGCAATGGCGGGTGCGCAAAGCAGCACCGCAGCCGTGACACACCACGCGATCATCAGCGCGGCAAACCAGCGCCAGAGCTGCTCCGGCTGCGTACTCACCAGCACCAGCAGCGTGGCCAGCACGGAAGGCCCTGCAATCATCGGTACGGCAAGCGGCACGATGAACGGCTCCGTCATCATCTCCTCCGCCTCACGGCGGGATGGAGGAAAAATCATCTTCAGGGCGATCAGAAAGAGCACAATGCCGCCGCTGATGAACAAGGCCTCCTGCTTCAAATGCAGCAGCCCAAGCAGCCAGGGCCCAAGGAAAAGAAACAGGATCAGAATCACCAGAGCGATGACGAGCTCGCGCGCGATCACCCGCAGGCGCCGCTCAGGCGGCACCGGACGCAGCCCCGACACAAACGTGGCCACATTCCCCAGGGGGTCCATGATGGTGATCAGCAGCAAGGTGGCGGAGAGCGTGTCCATGAGCAGTTTCCTGATTCTAGAAGTCCTGCAGGCCGCTTCGTGCTAGAGGGCATCGTTTCATCGTTCCGTGGCTTTGATGAGTTTGGGCTGGGGGCGTTTCCTCCAGGCTTCCACATCCTTTTTCAGCACCTCGACCGCCTTTTCGAGCTGCCGATCGGTTTTATCCCCTAGATGAGGCCACACAATGTGGTCTGGCCTTGCGCCATTCAGCTCCATGTCCTGCCCACTGTTCAGCACGTACCAGCCGCGGAACGGCAGTCGCAGGGTGCCGACATCCATAATGGTGGTGGAACCAGTGCTGATGACGCCTCCCGCAGTCTGCACACCCACGAGGCTGCCACGCTTCAGGGTTTTGATGGCATGGCTGAAGACTTCCGCGTTGCTGTAGCTGTTTTGATTGCAGAGCACCACGATGGGCTTCTGCCACGTGGCGTAGATCATGCGGTCCTGAGGGTAGCCAGGGGTGCTGCTGCCGCGCGGAATGGCAATCGCATGGCGCGGCTGCATGAGTGCCGTGAGCAGATGATCCGTGGTGGAGCCGCCGCCGTTTTCGCGAACGTCGATGACGAGACCATCCCTCCCTGCTCCAGCATGGTAGAGCTCCTCTTGAAACTTTTGGAAGCTGGCGTCGTCCATGGCGCTGATGTGCAGGTAGCCAAGCGCACCGTTTGAGGCCTGCTCCACCGCATGGCGGTTGTCGTGAATCCATGCATCGTAGAGCAGTTTCCGGGCGGTCGTGTAGCTGATAGGACGCAGCGTCACCTCGCGCAGCTTGTCGCCATTCTTTACCGTAAGGACGATATCGCGCTCCATCGGCCCGTTCAGCACACTGCTCACATCTGTGGCGGGCACGACCTCCCTGCCATCCACTTTGAGAACGATTTCCCCGGGCTCAATGCGGCTGTTCTTGTGTGACGCGGGAGATTTGGCAATAACATCGCGCACCTTCCACCCCGGCCCTGCAAAGGCAGGATCAAAGCGGAGCCCCAGATGGGCGGTTTCTTCACGCCAGCTCAGAGCAGCCGTGCTGCCGGTGTTCCAGGAAAAGCCAAGGTGGGAGCCGTTCAATTCTCCAAGCATAAGCCACACACACTCACCAGCACCATTCATGTCCGGAGCCTCCGCAGCCATGTCCCGATACTTGGCGCGCACGGCATCCCAGTCGCGATTGCCGTGACGTTCATCATAGTAGTCGTCACGCATGACCTGCCAGCACTGGTCAAAAACAGCGCGCTGCTTTTCAGCCCGCGAATAGCTGTGCTGGGCGCGGAAGGCGTGGATTCTTGGCTCTCCACCTTTGCCGGAGAGCACCGCCGGCTTTCCATCCAGCAGTCCCACGATCTGATCGTCCGCCTTCAGCCACTCGATGTTTGTCAAGGCGGCTGGGCTGAAGCTGCGAGGCGCCAAATCATCTGGAAACTCGATGCTGCGGGTCGACTTCCGCTCCTCAAGCTGAGATTGAAAAATGAGCTTCTTTGAATCCGGCGACCACACTAGCGAGTGCTCTCCACTGTTCGCAATCTTGATGCGATGAATACGTTCGTGGATGTCAGCAAAGTCGATTTTCAGCGGACTGTCCTTTTTCTCCGCCGCCGGCTTCGACTGCGGCTTGTCTGCCACTGCTTTGACTGGCACCGGGCTCGGAGCGCTGGCTTTGCTCTCCTCAGGCTTTTCCGCCACCACACCGGCCGCGCCGCCCTTGCGGGGCTCTTCTTTTTTGGGCTCCTGTTTGACGGTCTTTTTGTACTTTTCCCGCACTCGGGCCAGGGTTCGTTCGCGCCGTGTCTTTTCATCATCCTCCGCCTGGAGGTGCACATAAAAAATGTCCGACTCATCGAGCTCACGATTGCCGGTCCAGGCAATCATCTTCCCATCCGGAGACCACACGGGGCGTGTGTCATTGTCTGGATGACGGGAAAGGTTGAAAGGCGGGCGCGAGCCATCCAATGGCAGGAGCCAGATGTCGGCATTGAACCATTCGTCCTGCTGCGAATACACAATCCACGCGCCATCTGGAGAAAACTCATAGCTGGGAGGATTCCAAGCCTCGATGATGCGCCTTGCTTTCGTACCATCCGGTTCTGCGATCCAGAGATCGCCACGATCACGCAGCCACGCGAGCTTTTTGCCATCGCGGGTGAACTTCGGCCGAGCCTCTGCCTGGGCATCATTTGTGAGTTTTTTCAGCGCAAAGCCGCTGTTTTCCCACCAGGCTTTTTTCACATCCGCTGGAGAGGCCTGCCATAGGTCTGTCTGTCCCTGGGCATCACTGATAAACAGCAGAGCTTTTCCATCGGGTGCGAAGATCACATCGCGCTCCTCCTCGGCGGTGTGCGTGATTCGGCGCGGCTCCTTCAGCTCTGCGTCCATCACCCAGACATCCCCTCCAGCGATAAAGGCCATCTGCAGGCCGTCGCGCGTGACGCTGATATCCGTGGCTTTTTCCAGCACGACTCTCGTCATGTCCGCAGGGGCATCATGCGCGGCGTCGATTTCTATTTTGACCGGCGCCTTATCGCCTGGATGCCATCGGTAAAGATCAAACCTAACGCGAAAGACCAGTGTCTTGCCATCCCGGGAGATGCAGGGAAACACGACCAGATCGTCTTTATAATGCGTGATCTGCCCCCCCTTGCCGCTGCTTAGATCATGCTGCCAGAGGTTGCCATTTTTGACAAAGTAGAAGCCCTTGCCATCCGGCTTCCAGAGAGGCCAGCGGTTCTCATTTTCATCACTGATGATCTGCTGAAAGCTGCCGTCGACTCGGTTGAAGAGCCAGATCTGTCCTCCGCGTGCGCCTTTGTACCCCTGGCGCCACCAGGACTCGGAACCTTCGCGCATGAACAGCACCTTTTGAGAATCCGGGGAAATGACACCATCAAACCCATAGTCATCAAACCAGAGGCTTTCCGCCTTTCTCTCACGGGCATCAATGACCGCCAGACGTGCGGCACGCGACTCGCGCATCCAGGAGAAATCACGTCCAAGCCCCACGAGCAGCCCGCTTCCATCTGGAGTCCACTCACGCAAGTCGCAGCCATCCGTGTGAAAGGTGAGCTGGCGTGGCTGCCCGCCGCCCGCCGGCATGGTGTAGAGCAGCTTGCTGCCCTCCCGCTCGCTGTTAAAAGCGATCTGCGTGCCATCCGGTGAAAAAGCCGCGCCTGAGTCCAGCGCCGGGTGCGTGGTCAGCCGGGTGGCACGACCTCCGGCGGTGGGTGCGGTCCAGATGTCTCCCTGCCACTGAAACGCCACCGTGCGGCCATCGGGGGAAAGAGCCGGCTCGTGCACAAGACGCACAGGCGCGGCGGCAACGCTAAGACTGCAGCAAACAAGCAACGAATGGAGAAGGCGTGGCATCATGGCTGGAACTAAACGGTGACTAGGCTCGGCGACATTCACTCAGGAATGCGCATACCTAACGCATCATAACCCCAGTTCGTACTTCACCGCGACAAAAGCCTGCACGGCGCGTGTCAAGTCTTTCCGGGTGTGCGCGGCGCTGATCTGTGTGCGGATACGCGCCTTGCCCTGCGGCACCACGGGATAGCTGAAACCGATCACATAGACACCGTGCTCCAACATCGCATCGGCAAACCGCGCCGCCAGCGCTGCGTCCCCCAGCATCACCGGCACAATGGGGTGCTCCCCTGGCACTAGGTTAAAACCTGCCGCCTTCATCTGCTCACGGAAGAAGCGTGTGTTTGCCTCCAGCGTGTCGCGCAGCTGGGTGGACTGCTTCAACAGGTTCAGTGCTGCAAGCGAGGCACCTGCAATGCTGGGACAGAGCGTGTTGGAGAAAAGATACGGCCGCGAGCGCTGCCGCAGCAGATCAATAATCTCCTTTTTCCCGCTGGTGTAGCCGCCACTGGCACCTCCCAGCGCTTTGCCAAGAGTGCCCGTGAGAATGTCAATGCGGCCCATGACCTCGCAGTGCTCGTGAGTCCCACGGCCTGTCCGGCCCATGAAGCCGACCGCGTGCGAGTCGTCCACCATTACCAGCGCCTGGTATTTGTCCGCCAAGTCACAGATGGCCTTCAGCGGCGCGATGAAGCCGTCCATTGAAAACACTCCGTCCGTGGCAATAAGCTTGTACCGCGCACCTTGAGCGTCAGCAGCGATCAGCTGCGCCTCCAGATCGGCCATGTCGCAGTTCTTGTATCTGCAGCGCTGCGCCTTGCACAGACGCACACCGTCGATGATGGAGGCGTGATTGAGCTCGTCGCTGATGATCGCATCTTCCGACCCTAGAATCGTCTCAAACAAGCCGCCGTTCGCATCAAAGCAGGAGCCGTAGAGAATCGTGTCCTCCGTGCCAAGGAAATCAGACAGGGCAGCCTCCAGCTCCTTGTGCACACCTTGTGTACCACAGATGAAGCGCACACTGGCCAGCCCATAACCCCAGTGCTCCAGCGCCTCATGCGCCGCCTGCCGCACCTTGGGGTGTTGCGCTAGTCCGAGGTAATTGTTGGCACAGAGATTGAGCACCGCACCGCCGCCATTGGCACGCACCAGCGTGCCCTGCGGAGTGGAGAGCACGCGCTCGCGCTTGAAGGTGCCAGCAGCGCTGATGGCATCAAGCTGCGCTTGGAGATGTGCGGCAAAGGTTGGATTCATGAATGCCGGTATATTGGACACAAATCCTATATTTTGGCAATACGGAACTTCACTACCTACATACGCGACGGCTATTATCAGACCTTTAGCCCATCAAGATCAGGCTTCACCGCCTTTGCATCACGAATGAATTTGTCCCAGGTCACCGGATGCCCTGCTTTGGCGGCATGCTCGCCAAAGAGCGTGAGCAGCGCTGTTTCCACCGCGCCTTCGATCGTCGGGTTGCCATTCGGATTTCCAGCAGCGATGGCCGCACGGAAGGACTCCACATTGTTCACCGAACCGGCGCGGTAGAGGTTCTTGGTTTCACCGCCTCCCCAGAAGTTATCCTTCCCTCCACGGATCATCACACGTCCGCCAAATTTGCTGCTAAAAGCGCCCTTCGTTCCCACAAAGCGGTTGTCGCACAAGAAGGGGGAACCCCAGGCAGTATATTGGCGCGAGGCAAAGCTGACCGCACCCTTGGCATACTCAAAAAGAAGTGAGTAGTGGTCGGAGACATCTCCCACACTGTCAGGCCGCCCGCCACGGCCACAGATGCCGCTGATGCGCGTGGGCCGGCCAAAGGCCCAGCTCACGATATCGAGCGCGTGGATGTTCTGCTCGGTGATGATGTCTCCCGCCAGATCACGATGGCGTATCCAGTTGCTCAACCTTCCCTCTGGAGTGTCGTCTGCATCACTTTTGAGCGGGATCAAATCGGCCTCGTAATGACATTCGCCGAACTGCAGATCACCGATCGCTCCGGCATGGATGCGTTTCATCCCTTCCTGAAAAAACTCATCGCCGCGGCACTGCACATCCGCCAGCACGACGATGCCCCTGGCCGCTGCATCCTTGGCCAGCTGGCGGATGATTTCACACCCAGCTACATCGATCGCCACTGGCTTGGCGATGAGCACATGCTTGCCAGCAGCCACGGCGTCCACCGCCTGCTGCACATGGAAAAAGGGCGGGCTGTGGATGGCCACTGCATCCACATGCTCAAGCATCTTTTTATAGCCATCGAGCCCGCTGAACTGCCTGTCGGCGGCGACACCAAATTTTTCGCCAAACGCCTTCACGCGATCCTCGAAGTAGTCGCAGGCAGCTGCTAGTTGGAAACCCGGATTCTCAGCAAGAATATCGGAGACAAAGGTGCCGCGCCCTCCGCAGCCGATGTTGCCGATTTTAAACACCGGCCCTTTGTATTCTGCCTTGGCCGACGTTTCGGACGCTTGCGCGGCCAGACGACTGGCGAAAGTGGCGAGACCGGTGGCGTGGAAGAAGGATCGACGATTCATGAGCTGGGGTGTGGTTTGATTGAGCCAGCACTAACGCCAACGCCCAGCCAGGGCTTTGGCTCCCGCTCACGATTTTTTGAATCGTTAATCAATCCATTAGTTTCTGACTAATGGATTAATCCAACCTCTGACAACGTCACCCCTCAAGACTCGCTTCGAAAGGCCTTCACCACCAGCTCTCGAAAGGCCCTCACATGCGCAGGCTCAAAGCGGCCTTTGCGCTGCACCAGAAAGACCTCTTCATGGCCGAAGAGATCGGAAGCATCGCGGAATACGATCTCAGCCTCTCCTGCGGTGCGTTTGGGCGGTTTGGCCCCGGCCGCAGCCGTGCCGATAGAGATGCCAAAGCCGATGGCTACGTAATTGAGCATCAGAGCACGATTCGTGGCTGTCATCGTCACATTCATGCGCTCCCCGAGGCCAGCTCGTGAAAACACCTTGCGGATCTGCCGGTGTGAGCTGCTCTCTTCTGGCGCGAGCACCAGCGGCTCATTGACGATTCCAGCCAGCGTCAAATGCCGCGACTGCATCAGCGTGTGCGTGGCCGGGCAGATCAGATGAAAGGCGAACCGGGCCAGCGGAAGGTACTGAAACTGCGACATCGGCTCATCACCTTCGGCCATGCCGATGACAGCCAGATCTGCCTCATCCTGCTCAATCACATCTTTGGCCAGATAGGAGGGCCGGTCCAGCAGCACCAGTTTCACCTTCGGATGATGCTGGCGGTAGAGAATGATAGGGCGGCGCAGGGCGCCCGAGAGCATGTTGGAAGGAGCCACCACAGTGAGGGTGCGTGCCGCCGTGCTGCGGCGGTCCTCAAACACGGCCCTCAGTCCGTCAAAGGACTCCACCAGCGGCGCAGCCAGGTCCACCAGCATGCGCCCGTCGTCGGTGAGCGAAACTTTGGAACCGTCCGCCACCACAAACTGCACCCCATATTCATCTTCCAGGGAGCGAATCTGCTGCCAGACAGACGGCACCGCCAGCCCCATGGCCGCAGCCGTGGCCGCAAAGCTGCCGTGCCGGGAGAGCTCCACCAGAGAACGTATCTGCCTGAAGCGAACTTCTTTGAAATAGCGCCGCGCAGGCGAGTCAGCCGCAGCGCCGACTCTTTGGGGTGAATGGGGTTTCGCCTTCATCGTCAGTCTGCACCTAATGGAGACAGCGGCTCATGGCAAGCCTTAGCCTCGCCAGTCCAGCACCACTTTGCCACAGTTTCCAGACTCCATGGCGGCAAAACCTTTTTCGAATTCGGAGTAATGAAACCGGTGGGTGATCACCGGCTGGATGTTTACGCCGCTCTCCAGCAGCACACTCATGTAGTACCACGTCTCATACATCTGCCGACCATAGATGCCCTTGATGGTCAGCATGTTAAAGATGACCTTGTTCCAGTCGATCGCGATCTGCTCGCTGGGAATGCCCAGCATGGCGATCTTGCCGCCGTGGCACATGTTGTCGATCATGCTGCGGAAGGCGGTTGCATTTCCGCTCATCTCCAGCCCGACATCAAAACCCTCCTTCATTCCGAGCTGCTTCTGCACGTCTTCGATGGTTTCGCTCTTCACGTTCACCGCCCGGGTTGCCCCCATCCGGCGCGCCAGCTCCAGCCGGTATTCGTTCACATCCGTGATGACGACATGCCGCGCTCCGGCATGCTTCACCACAGGTATGGCCATGATGCCGATGGGCCCCGCCCCGGTGATGAGCACATCTTCTCCGAGGCATTCAAAGGCCAGCGCGGTGTGCACGGCATTGCCAAAGGGGTCAAAGATGCTCGCCACATCTTCATCCACTCCTTCCCGGTGGTGCCAGACATTCGTCATCGGCACGCTGATGTATTCGGCGAAGGCCCCGGTTCTGTTCACACCGATGCCCACGGTGTCTTTGCAAAGATGACGCCGGCCCGCGAGGCAGTTGCGACACCGTCCACACACCACATGCCCCTCGGCGCTGACGATCTCGCCCGGATGGAAGTCGTTCACATTGGAGCCCACGGAAACGACCTCTCCCACAAACTCATGCCCCACCACCATCGGCACGGGTATCGTCTTCTGCGCCCAGGCGTCCCATTTGTAAATGTGCAGATCCGTGCCGCAGATCCCTGTCTTGTGAACCTTGATGAGGACATCATTGATGCCCACCTGCGGCTCCGGGACATCCTGGAGCCAGAGACCGCGTTCAGACCGTGCCTTGACGAGTGCTTTCATGGTATATGCCGATATACTGGACACATATCCGATAAAATGGCAATCTTAATTTACCAGACGCTCATGGGTTGGCCTTCACCCCAATCACATTCGGTATCGGCCAGTACTCCTTGTTGTCATAGTTTTCATTGAAGCCGGTTTCATAGCTTCCCATGCATTTGAGTTCGAAACCGCCACACCTGATATGAAGCGATGCCTCGGGGCCACCTTCAAGATGCTGCGCAGCCACCACCCCTATGGGAAGTTTGAGCAGGCGCTCGTTAAAATCGAACATCGCAAGCCCCGCGCCGCAGAAGATCAGCAGCGCGCGGCCCTGGTCATCCTCGCCCAGCGCCGCTTCACTCCACGCTTTGGGCTGCGGCTTCCAGCGATTCTCCCCCGGACGTTTGATCAGCCGCAGGTTTTGTAAAACACATTGGTAGCCAGGAAATGCCGTCTCCTTGAGTCCGGCCATGTCATTCTCAGTATCCGCATCGAAAATGCGAAATACAGGATCTTTGCCGTTCATGGGAGCAAACATCGCAAAGGAGGAGTAAAGGTTGTTCAACTTGCCTGAGACCTCTCCCCCTTGGCTCTTCATGAGACCGGTATGCGTCACATGATCCAGCTCAAACATCCCTGCATTGATCACTACATTCAGATCATGTTGCTTCGCCCATTCATCCGCAGTCAGAGCGGCGTGTCTTTTGTCGTTTGCAGCCAGCAGTTGCAGTCTGGCAACCTTCGGGTCAACACGCACGATGACAAACTCATGCGGCTTGGCATCCTGCAATGGAAACCGGGCCAGCGCGATGCCTTTGGCGAGCTCCCTCCATTCGGAGGCAGACTCCACGTGCTGGGCCAGCAAAGTGTGGGAAAAAATCAATGCCACGAGACCAGGCAGGATCAGTCGGTTCATGATAGAACAATACACCTCGGAAGATCCATCAGCATGGACTTTTACTCTGGCTGCTCGGGACAGTGTTCCTACCGTGCCTTGATGAGTGCTTTCACATCGGCCCGCATCCATTAAGTGGCATCTCAACCTCAGGCCAGGATCTGGGGAATCACCCGGCCAAAGTCGCGCTCCAGCCGCTTGCGCCCGGGGACTTCCAGGCGATGCGGATCCAGCCCAAGAAGATGCAGGATGGTCGCATGCACATCCGTCACATAATGAGGATGCTCTACCGCATGAAAGCCCAGTTCATCCGTGCGGCCGTGGATCGTCCCGCCCTTGATGCCGCCGCCGGCCATCCAGACGCTGAAGCCATACGGATGATGATCCCGGCCATCGCTGCCCTGACTGCCGGGCGTGCGGCCAAACTCAGTGGCAAAGACCACGAGCGTGTCGTCCAACATCCCGCGCTGCTTCAAATCCTTCAGGAGTCCGGAAATGGGTTTGTCCACCTGCTGCGCCAGGCTGGAGTGGTTCTTTTTCAGACCGGAGTGCGAGTCCCACGCCCCTGCCGCACCATCGCCATGCTGCAGTTGAATAAAACGCACCCCGCGCTCCGCCAGACGGCGGGCCACGATGAGCTGGCGGGCAAAAGGCTCCGCCACTTTGTCATCCATGCCGTAGAGCTTTTTCGTTTCCTCGCTTTCAGCTTCGAGGTTCATCGTCTCCGGCACGGCGGTCTGCATGTTGAAGGCCAGCTGGTAGCTCTTCATCCGCGCGGCGAGCGTCTTGTCCCCCGGATACTGCTCCGCATTGAGCTCATTGAGCCGGTGGATGAGATCAAACTGCACCTCCTGCTGCGTCTTGCCGATCTGAAATTCCGGCGCGGCATACGTCAGCGGATTTTTCGGGTCCACCTTCAGGTTCACCGCGTCATAGGCAGGGCCGAGGTAGTGCCCGTCCCTCACATCAAAAAAGCGCGGCCCCATGTTGATGAAGGACGGCAGATTGTCCGTCATGGAGCCCAGGCCGTAGGTCACCCAGGCACCGAGCGTCGGCACCCGTGGCTCCAGCATGTGCCTTCCGCTGTGGAACTGCACCTGCGCTCCATGATTGTCATCCGTGGTCCACATGCCGCGGATGAAGGCGATCTCATCGGCACATGCGCCGATGTTTGGAAACCAGTCGCTGATCTCGATGCCACACTGCCCGTAGCGCCTGTAGCCGGTCTGCAGCGGATAGATGACATTGCGCTGCTTGCCATTCGCGTCATTCACCACCACCACGCGCACCTTCTTGAGCTTCTCAGGATCCTGCACGTCCTTGTACGGTGTCTCACCGATCGACTTGCCCGCATACTTGGTGAGCATGGGCTTCGGGTCAAAGCTCTCCATGTGGCTCACCCCGCCGCGCATGAAGAGCCAGATCACGCGCTTGGCCCGCTGCGGGATCATCGGCAGACCATCGGGCGGCTGCCACGCCTCCTCCGCCCTGAGCATGGATGCGACAGCAATGCTGCCGAGCCCGCCAAGGATGTCTCGGCGGAGAAAGGGCGTGGGTGCAGGGCGCAGAGTCATCGCAGGGTCACGAAGTCGTTGTGGTTGATCAGGGCCTGCAAAAACAGGCTGCGGTCCTCTTTCAAGTCACGGAAACCTTCGAAGCAGGCCAGCCTCTCCGCCTCCAGCGGCAGACGTCCCAGGATGGCAAGGAACGCCTGATCAATGAAAGCGGTCGCATCCAGCTTTGCCATCGAACCCGCCAGCGCGTTCGCACAGTCGCTGCTGAGCTTGCTGTTGGTCAGCGCCAGTGCCTGCTGCGGCACCACGCTTTCGTTGCGCCTGTAGCACTCTAGCACATTGCTGTTGTCAAAGACAGCCAGGAAGCGGTGCTCCACATCGGCGTTCTGAATGAAATAAAGCGAACGTCGTGGGCTGGTCTCCGCCTTGGCAGGATCAATGCTCGGACCTCCCAGCGTAAGATCCAGCCGGCCAGACAGATGCAGCAGGCTGTCGCGTACGAGCTGGCTCTCCATGCGGCGCGGATTCATGCGCCAGAAGAAATGATTATCAGGATCAGCAGCCAAGGTTTGGGGATCAGCGCCCGCATTGGAGGAACTGCGCCGGTACAAATCCGACAGCACCAGCGTGCGATGCAGCCACTTCATGCTCCAGCCGTTCTCCATGAAGCCGGTCGTCAGGCTGTCGAGCACGTCTTGGTGCAGCGGAACTGAGGATCTGCGGCCAAAGTCGCCCACATCAGCCACCAGTGGCACGCCAAAATGCCGCGCCCAAACGTGATTCACCAGCACGCGCGCCGTGAGCGGATTGCGCTTGTCCGCGATCCATCGGGCCAGCGCCAGCCTTCGCCCTGTGCTGATCTCGGGATAGGTCTGCACCTTGGCATTGCCGTTCTCTTCAGGACCTTCCTGCGCTTTGAAGCTCACAGCTAGAGAAGTGTACTCTGCCCCCGGCGCGGCCACCTTGGCTCGCGCTTTCTCCAGCGCCTCCCTGGCAGCCTTGATCTTCTTGTCAGCATCCTTGGCCGTCGGCGCTGCCTCCGCTTTGGACAGATCATTCTCCGCCTTGGCTTCCGCATATCTGGCTTCTGCCAGCGCCGCCGCCTGCGCGATGGTCTTGTCACCTTTCGCCAGATCAGCCGCATATACAGCCTGAATCACGGCGAGCCGCAGCCCTGCCAGCTTCACAGCACCCGCATCCCCGGCCTTCTGCGCCAGAGCCAGCTGCTGATCAGCCGCTGCAAGATGATCTTTCAGCACAAATGGCAGCAGCACCGGCCGGGAGGAGGATAGTGGCAGCTTCACTACCTTGGGCTCATACGAGGCAAATTCCAGCACGCGCGGCACCCCAGGGCTCATAGGCCGCGACTTGTCCTCATTTTTCTCGTCTCCACGCACATGGCGGTAGGTAGGCTGATCGAGGTGCAGGTCATAGACACGCGGCAGCCCGTTTTTCTCCAGATCTGATTCCCCTTCCCAGGGGTCGAGACGCACATGCAGCGGCTCAAAGATCGCACGCATGCGGTAGTAGTCCGCCTGCTCCACGGGGTCATACTTATGGTCGTGGCATTTCACGCACTGCATCGTCAGCCCGAGGAAGGCACGGCAGGTATGCTCGATCGTTTCATCCAGCCATGTCGTGCGGTTGAAAAGGTAGTAGCTGCGCGCCAGGAAACCGGTGGCGCGTAGATTGTCCCGGTCCTCAGGCGCGAGTTCATCAGCCGCCAGCATTTGCACGATCATCTGATCGTAGCCCTTGTCGGCATTGAGAGATTCCACGATCCAGTCGCGCCAGTGCCAGAGATGCTTCTGGCTGTGGCGCAGCTGCGCGCCGAGCCCATACCAGTCGCAGTAGCGCCAGATGTCCATGAAGTGGCGGGCCCAGCGTTCGCCATACTGTGGTGTGCTTAGCAGATGATCCACCACCCGCTGCCGTGCTGAGACAGAGGTGTCCTTCAAAAAGGCCTGGATCTGCTCCGGCGTGGGCGGCAGACCGATGAGATCCAGATAAACGCGGCGCAGCCACAGCTCCGGCGCGGCCTCCGGCTGCGGCTTCAGTCCTTTCGCTGCCAGACGGGCGGCAAGCAGCGCATCCACCGAGTGGCCGGATGATTTGGGTGGCTGGTAGGCCCAGTGCGCACGTGGGTCCTCCTCCGGCTTTTCCTGCGCAGGAGACGGCGCACCAGCGGCGATCCAGTCTCTCAATTTGGCCACCTGCACAGCAGTGAGCATGGAGCCCTCCCCCTCCGGCGGCATGCGATCCTTCTTGTCGGTGGTGGTCACCCGCTCCAGCAGCATGGAGTGCTCCTTCGTCAGAATGTCGCCCCCATCGCCGCCCTTGCGCATGGCCGCCGCCGTGTCCACCCGCAGATCGGCCTTCTGTTTCAAGGCCCCATGACAGGTGTAGCAGCGTTCCTTCAGCAGGGGCTTGATCTCCTTTTCATAGTCCACTGCCAACGCTGTGAGAGCCCCTGACGCCATGCATGCGCCCACCATCCAGCCTCGTAGCGGAGCGGTGTATTTTGGCGACTGAAGCACGGTCTTTGGCATGAGCAGGCAGGTCCAGACATTACGCCGTCCACCCGGCACTCTTTGCTATCCCAGAACATCTTCCCACCGCTCGTACGATAAAGTTAGGATGCACAGCAGCCCCGGCCGGTGCAGAATCTCTCCATGCATTGGATCACCACGACCCACATCGCCGTCACCTGGATGCTCGTCGGCCTCATCTGGGTGGTTCAGATTCTGGTCTATCCCCAGTTTTCGCGAGTCGCCGCCAGGGACTTTCCAGAATATCACTTCGCCCACTGCTTCCGCATCGCCCTCATCGTAGTGCCGCAGATGTTCGTTGAAGCCGCTACCGCAGTCTGGCTGCTGCACGAAGGAATCAGAGCAACACCGTTCCTCATCAGCGCGGGTTTGATCCTGGTCGTCTGGCTTTCCACCGCCGTATTTCAGGCCCCTACCCACATCCGTCTCATGAGAAAATTCGACGCCTCCCTCATCCACCACGTCACTCTCACAAACTGGATCCGCACGCTCGCGTGGACAGCGCGCGGCTTTCTCGTTAGCTTCGCCCTGTCATGACCAAATCCCTGATCCTCGCCCTGCTCGCCTTTGGAGCTCTTCTGCAAGTCGAAAGCGCCCTGCAGCTAGCGCCGCCGTCTGTGCAGCGCGATGCCAATGGCGTCGTGACGCTGCAAAGCACTGCTCCGGACGCCACCATCCTCTACACTTTGGACGGAGCAGATCCCATCGAGAAATCCAACCCCTACCTGGCCCCCATCGACCTCTCCAGCGGCGGCACACTGAAGGCACGGGTCTTCTCCAAGCTGCGCAAATCCAAAAGCGAAGCGGTTCAGGCCACCTATGAGCCCCTTCCAGGCCGCCAGCCGCTGCCCAGCACCGTCGTCCCCGTGACGCAGGACCGCAGCTGGCCTCAGTATGACTGGACCACACGTCACAAGCTCACCAGCGCCGCCGTCATGCGCAGCCAGCCAAAGATCCTGTTCATCGGCGACTCCATCACCCACTTCTTCGGTGGCGAGCAGTTCGACAGCTACCCGCTCCATGGCAAGAAGGTGTGGGAGGAATACTACACACCGCGCAATGCTGGAAACCTCGGCTTCGGCTGGGACAAAACCGAGAATGTCCTCTGGCGGCTCCAGCACGGCGCTGTGGACGGCATCTCGCCAAAGCTGATCGTCATGATGATCGGCACCAACAACACCGGCAACTGCTCCGCCCATGACATCGCAGCCGGCATCGAGGCCATTGTACAGGAATTCAACAAGCGTCTGCCAGAGTCGAAAATCCTGCTGCTGGGCATCTTCCCGCGCGGCAAAAAACCCGACGCCCCCCATCGCGGCAAGATCGCCGAGGTAAACCGCATCATCTCCCAGCTCGACGGGAAACAGAACGTCACCTTCCTCGACATCGGCCCGAAGTTCCTCACTCCCGAGGGCCTGATCACCCAGGACATCATGCCCGGCTTCCTGCATCCGAATGAAAAAGGCTACCGCATCTGGGCCGAAGCCATCGAACCCACGGTAAAAAAGCTCCTCAGCGAACCTTGAGTCGCAGTCACAAAAAAGCCGGGGACTGAAAAATCCCCGGCTTCTTCATGAGATAACGACGCTGCTTACTTGGCTGCCTTCCAGTTGCGCACAAAGTCCATGCACTGGGTGATCTCTGGCACGCTGGTTTCCCAGTTGTGCTCGTATTCGCAGTGCAGCGGGCCGGGATACCCCTGCGCAGCATATTCCGCGAGGATGGCAGGGATGTCGCTCTTGCCGGTGCCAAAAGGAAGGTCGTGCGCTTTCACATCGCCAAAAGCGTTCAGGTCCTTCATGTGGCTGTCAAAGATACGACCTTTCAGGATCTTGATGCAGTCCACGGGGTTCAGCCCGCTGCGCACCCAGTGGCCCACGTCAGCGCAGGAGCCCATGCGGGGATCACGGTCCTTCACCAGGCCCAGCACGTAGTTGGGGTCCCAGAACATGTAGGCACGATCCAGCGGGCGCTTGGGATGGTTGTGAATGGCCATCTTGATGTCGAACTCCTTCACCAGCGCCTCGATTTTATCGAGTGCAGTCACATCCGGCTCCGTCACCACCACGCCGATGCCGAGCTTCTTGCAGAACTCGAAGATCTTGCGGTTGCTGGCGTCATCCTGGCCCAGTTTGACCACCCCGTAGCCCACGGGCGTGATGCCCTTGGCCTCCAGATGCTTCTGGACCTCGGCGATCATCTCCGGCGTGGCGTTGTGGTCCCACTTGGCGTCGGGCTTGGCAGCAGAAAATTTCTGCCCGGGATAAAACTCGATGGTCTTGCCTCCGCATTGCGCGGTTTTGTCGATGGCTTCAAACACATTGTACAAGCGGAAGCTGTAGGCCTGGCAGCCGGCAAAGAACTGGCCGACCTTGGCGGTTTCCGGAATGGTGGCCGCAACCGATGCGGTGGCGAACAGGAGGGAGAGAAGAAGATGCTTCATGATGGGTGGAGAAAGAAGTCTGGCGAGTTCCCTGCGAAATGGAAGAACCGAGAATGGAAAATGCACGTTCGTTGTCGCGTTTTGAAGAAATGCTGAAACTCCCGACCCTGCTCCTGATCTCCACCACCACCGCCCTGGCCCAGCTGCCTTCGGCCAAACCCATCCCCCACATGCAGGCGGTGCCGCTGCCGCATCACATCACCTCCTTTCAGCTCGACGGTCGGGAGCTCACCGCGATGCATTTTGATCCGCAGGACATGCGCCCTTTTTGCTACCCGATCCGCGCTTCCAAAGACGTCAGCCTCACCCGCATGGGCCATCCGCACGATCCGCTGACCCATTCTCACCACAACGGCGTCTGGGTGTCGCACAACATGGTCAACGACCTCGACTTCTGGGGCGACTACGCCAAAAAGAAGGGCCGCATCGTCAATGTGGAGGTCTCTCGCGAAGGCTACGAAGACACCGACGACTACGCCTCCATGCGCATGGTCAACCACTGGATCAGCGAGGCAGACAAATCCGTGCAGTTGATCGAAATACGGCGCACGGAGATCCGCCCCATCGACGGTGCCAAAAGCTGGTTCATGATCATCGATCTGGAGTTCTCCCCGCCGAAGGGCAAAACAGCCACCTTGGGCGCTACCGGCTTCGGTCTGGTGGCGGTCCGCATGGCCAAAAGCATCGGCGTGCATGATGGCGGCGGCCGCATCCTCAATTCAGAAGGCCAGCTCAATGAGGAGGCCGTTTTCCGCAAACCCGCACGCTGGTGCGACTACAGCGGGCGGATCACCAATGATGCAGACGGCTTTGGTGGCATCACTCTCATGAACCACCCCATGAATCCGCACAACCCGACGGCCTTTCACGTGCGCAATGACGGCTGGATGGGCTGCTGCCTCAGCCTGGACACCCCCGTGGAGGTCACCGAGGAGAAAAAACTGCGCTTGCGCTATGCCCTCTGGGTGCACGATGGCGTGGCCACCCAGGCGGAAAGCGAGGCCCAGTGGCAGAAATTCACCGCCATGCCCGTGGTGGATTTGGCGCTGAAACCGGCCAAGAAGTAAGGCATGGCCGACTATCCCCCCGCGCTGGGCGAACTGATCTCTTTCTTCGAATCTCTCCCTGAAGGCGAGCGCCGTGAAAATTTGATCGACATGGCCGCAGCAGCCCCAGCCTGCGCACCCAAAGAAGGTGAAAAATTTGATCTGGAAGACATCCGCCACGACGCCGAATGCACAGACACCGTCGGAGTCCACGCACGGCTGGAGCACGGCGGCCACGTTCACTTTGCCATCAGCTTGGGGCCCAAGGTGCAGACTTTGACCAAAGCACTCACCGCCATCCTCTGCCGCGGGCTGAATGGCTCCACACTGGCCGAGGTTCTGGCGGTGCCGCAGGACTTCATCCCACGCATCATCGGCGCGGATCTCGTGCGTCTGCGCAGCCAGACCGTTTATTATGTGCTGGGCCGCATGAAACAGGCCGCCCACACACTCCAGGCACAGCTGGCCTAGGTGAGCTTGGTGGTCTGCCCGGTCCGCAGATCCTCCGGAATCTGGCCGACAAACCGGGGCGTCAGATCAATCGCCTCAAATATCTGGTGGATCTCGATCTGGCTGATGTCTCCAGGCCGGTCGATCTCAAAATAGACCAGATCATGCCGGGCATCCACCTTGTAGCGAACCCTGGGAAAATGGTCCATCTGGTTGCGCAGCTGCATGATGGTGGACTCCGCACGAAGGCCGGGGGCGTAGATTTCGACTTCGATCATGGTGGTATGAGAAACTGTTCTACCGGAATTGCTCATCCGCGCCAAGCAAAACCTGCCAGCCACTTCATCGGCAGATTCCAGTTTGACAGGAGCGGTCAGTCGTCCTATCCTCGCCGCCCTTTCCCCCCGCCCCTTTTATGGCCAACATCCGCTCCGCAGAAAAAGACATCCGCAAAACGACGGCACGCACCGCCCACAACCAGACGGTGAAGAGCCGTATCCGCACCCTGCGCAAGAAAGTGCTGACCGCCGTGGAGAAGAAAGACGCCGCAGCAGCCGCTGCCAGCCTGAGCGAGTTCGCCTCCGCCGCCGACAAGGCCGCCAAGACCAACGTCCTCAAGAAGAACACCTCCTCCCGTCTCAAGAGCCGTCTGGCCCTCAAGGTCGGCGCTCTGACGAAGTAATCAGAGGTTTTTCAGCCCCCACGCTCCATTTTTTGAACGGCATCTCGTAGGAGATGCCGTTTTTGTTTGTCGGGCAGGGCTGCGCCAGCAAGAATCGGCTCACTTAATTTTATGATCACCCGGCACAAAATCGCTCCCAACGGCCCTGAGTTCTCCCGTCTTGTTTATGGCACCTGGCGCATTCTCGATGAGACAGATCCGGCCAGATGCAGCCCCCAGGCCCTGCTGAGCCGCTTCAAAGCCTGCGCCGACATGGGCGTCACCACCCTCGACACCGCAGAAATCTACGGTGTTTACAAGGTCGAGGAAGCCATCGGCTCCGCCTTGAAACTCGATCCCTCCTTCCGCAGCAAGATCGAGATCGTGACCAAATGCGGCATCTATATCCCCTGCGAGTTCCATCCCGAACGCAAGGTCGGCCATTACAACGTCACCGCCGCCCGCATCATCAAAAGCACCGAGAAATCCCTGCGCCTCATGGGCATCGACACCATCGACCTCCTGCTGGTGCACCGCCCCGACTGGCTGACCAGCGCGGACGAAACCGCCGAAGGCCTGAACAAGCTGCTGAAAGAGGGAAAAATCCGCAGCGCCGGTGTCTCCAACTACAATGTGCACCAGTTTGACCTGCTGAATTCCCGCATGGACCAGCCCTTGGTCACCAACCAGATCGAGTTCAGCCTCCTGCACATGGACCCGATCTACGATGGCACGGCCGACCAGTGCCAGCGCCTCCGCATTCTGCCCATGGCCTGGTCCCCGCTGGCCAAAGGCCTCCTGATGGACAAAACCGACCCCGCCGCCGCGCGCCTGCACGCCAAGGCCGCAGAACTCTCCGCCAAATACAACGGCGCCACCCTGGACCAGCTGGCCTACGCCTGGATCATGGCCCACCCCTCCTGCCCCCTGCCGATCATCGGCACCAACAAGCTGGAGCGCATCAAGGCCGTCGTCGATGCAGCGGAGATCAAGCTGGATCGCGAAGATTGGTACGGCCTCTGGGTCGCAGCCAAAGGCCACGGCGTCCCCTAATCCCGTCCGACTAAGCGTGCTTGGTCATTGTGAATCATGTTTACCTGCCAGTCCCAGGGCCAGCGCCCGGGATTGCTCCAGTGAAACACCCATGGCTCGGTCATCTGGTTCACATGCCCCAGCACGGCCTGGCTGAAGCCGATCCCATTTCCCTCCAGACGGATCATCATCGACACCACCCCCTGCCCCGGTGTGGCCTTGATGGTGGTCTGGTCAGTCTTCAGCGTCAGGGCAAAGAAGCTGCCCAGCACCTGCCGCCCGTCTTGAATGGCGGTCTGACGGTTGTGCCCAAAGGCGTCTGTGTAGTTCGGCGCCAGCAGCTTTTCCAGCCCCGCCCAGTCACGCTTTTCCACGATCTTGATCAGCTTGGCCTGGGCCGCCCGAACCTGCGCCTCCGGCGAGCGCCCAAAGACCCACCACGCCAGCCAGAGCCCCGAAATCAGGATTAGCGCCAGCACACTGCGAATCACGATTGGCTTGTTCATAGGTTTAAAAGAGAGCCAGCTGCCCCGTGGCGTCTGACGATGCCACGCAGAAGCTGACACCGCTGCTCACCCTGCGGCGCACGACTTCGATCGTAGGCGTGGGCTTGTGCCGCTCCGCGCAGTGCACCTTGGCTTCGACGGCCCCTGCGGCATCCAGCGCCTGCCGGATGTACTTGGAGGCAGTGGCGGGGTCGTTGCAGTCATCACTCAGGTGCCCCAGCACCACATGGCTCAGGCCCGGATGCGCCACATCCCGCACCAGCTCGGCAGCCTGCTCATTGGAAAGATGCCCATGACGCGAGCTGATGCGCTGTTTGGTGGACCAAGGACGCTTGGTGTCGTTTTCGAGCAGCTGCGTGTCGTAATTGGCCTCAATAAAGAGGCTGTCGGCATTCCTCAGGCGGTCTTTGATCAGGTTCGTCACATACCCCACGTCGCTCAGTATTCCGAGGCGAGACTCCTCGTCCGCGATGACAAACCCCACCGGATCCACAGCGTCATGTGGCACGGGAAAGGACTCGATCCTCAGGTCCTGAAACTCAAAAGCCGCCCCCGTGGACATCAGCCTCCAGGTCGGCGGCTGGCGGAATTTGAGATTCCCGGCCAGGGTCTCCTGGGTCAGCGCCGTGCAGAAAAGCGGCACCTGCCTCTTGCGGCTCAGCACCTCCAGGCCTCCCGTATGGTCCTGATGCTCATGGGTCAGAAGAATGCCATCCAGACTGTCCAGCGAGAAGCCACAGGCCTCCAGCCGCAGGCAGATTTGCTTGGCGCTCAGCCCGGCATCCACCAGGAGGGTCGTGCGTTCCGTCGAGATGACAGCGCAGTTCCCCGAACTGCCGCTGCCGAGAATTGTGAGACGCACCATGCGCTTTTTCTAGCGGCTTGCCTTCGCAAATGCAAGGCGGATAAGCCCCTTCCAGCACCCAAAAACATCTTGGAATGTCTCACCGGCGTAAAATAAGCGTGTTCTTGGCAAATAGAATGCTGGTTGATTTACTCCCTGGAATGGCCTAAGTGCCGACCCCCTTTTGACGCAAAAATGAGAAACCACGGACTTCCCCCGAAACAAGGCCTTTATGATCCGCAATTCGAGCACGACGCCTGCGGCGTCGGCTTCATTTGTCAGATGAAGGGCAAACGTTCTCACTCCATAGTACAGCAGGGGCTGACGATTCTTATCAATCTCGACCACCGCGGCGCAGTGGGCAGCGAGAAAAACACCGGAGACGGAGCTGGCATCCTCATGCAGATCCCGGACAAGTTTCTGCGCAAAGTCACCGCCCCTCTCGGCATCACTCTCCCTGCGGAAGGGCACTATGGCGTGGCCATGGCCTACTGCTCGCCCGACAAAGCCCAGCGCGAAGCTGCTGCACGTATCTTTGAAAAAGTGGCCGAAGAAGAAGGCCAGAAAGTGCTCGGCTGGCGCGACGTGCCGGTGAACAACTCGATGATCGGTCTTTCAGCCAAGGCCAGCGAGCCCTTTATGCGCATGGCCTTCCTGCAACGCGGCACCGACTGCCCGGATCAGCAGACCTTTGAGCGCAAGCTCTACATCATCCGCAAGCGCGCGGTGACCGCCATCCGCACCGCCGATGCCGACAGCTTCTGGTACTGCTCCAGCATGTCCTCCCGCACTCTCGTGTACAAAGGCATGCTCATGCCTGAGCAGGTGGGCCAGTATTTCCTCGACCTCCAGGATCCGGATCTCGAATCCGCTCTGGCGCTGGTGCACTCCCGTTTCTCCACCAACACCTTCCCGAGCTGGGAGCGCTCCCACCCCTACCGCTACATCGCCCACAACGGCGAAATCAACACGCTGCGCGGCAACATCAGCTGGATGAAGGCACGCCAGTCTCTGCTGGCCAGCCCGCTCTTCCCAGATGTCAAAAAGCTCTTCCCCATCGTCAACGAAAGCGGCTCCGATTCCGCCATGTTTGACAACGTGCTTGAACTCCTCGTCATGGGCGGCCGCTCCCTGCCGCATGCCATGATGATGATGATTCCTGAGCCGTGGAACGGCCATGAGTCCATGGACGACAAGCGCAAGGCTTTCTACGAGTACCACTCCTGCCTCATGGAGCCTTGGGACGGCCCCGCTTCCGTGGCCTTCACAGACGGCACCATGATGGGCGCTACTCTGGATCGCAATGGCCTGCGCCCCTCCCGCTACTACGTCACCAAGGACGACCTCGTCATCATGGCTTCCGAAGCCGGCGTGCTCCCCGTCGCCCCTGAAAACGTGAAGCTCAAAGGCCGCCTCCAGCCCGGCAAGATGTTCATCGTGAACATGGAAGAAGGCCGCATCGTTCCTGACGATGAGATCAAGGCCAAGATCGCCGCCGAGAAGCCCTACCGTGAATGGCTCAACAAGCATCTGGTGAAGCTGGCAGACATCAAGGATGGCGAGCCTGTCGCTGCGCCTGACCATGAAACCATGCTGCAACGCCAGCAGGCCTTTGGTTACAGCTTCGAAGACCTCCGCAAACTCATGGTCCCCATGGGACGCGAAGGCGTGGAAGCCATCGGCTCCATGGGCACCGACATTCCTCTGGCGGTCCTCTCCAACAAATCCAAGCTGCTCTACGACTACTTCAAGCAGCTCTTCGCCCAGGTCACGAATCCGCCGATCGACTGTATCCGCGAAGAAATCGTCACATCTCCGATCACCACCATCGGCGCTGAAGGCAACCTTCTCGATCCGAAGCCCGAGAGCTGCCATCTGATCGAGCTCAAGACCCCGATCCTCAGCAACGAAGATCTGGCCAAGCTGAAAAACGTGGCCCAAGGCGAGTTCAAGGCAGCCACTATCAACATCCTGTTTGATCCCAAGCAGGGCGCTGCAGGCTTGGAAAAAGCCATGTCAGACATCTGCGCCAAAGCTGACGAACTGGTCACTCAGGGCTGGAACATCCTCATCCTGTCCGACCGTGGCATTTGCGCAGACAAGGCCGCCATCCCGGCGCTCCTCGCCGTCGGCGGTCTGCATCATCACCTCATCCGCAAAGGCACCCGCACTCAGTGCGATCTCGTGCTGGAATCCGGCGAACCCCGTGAAGTGCATCACTTCTGCACGCTCATCGGCTACGGCTGTGGTGCCATCAATCCTTACCTTGCCTTCGAAACCCTGGACGACATGATCCGCCAGGGCCTGCTGGTCAACGTGGACCACAAGACGGCGGTGTACAACTTCATCAAGGCCGCCACCAAGGGCGTCATCAAGGTCGCGTCCAAGATCGGCATCTCCACGATGCAGAGCTACCGCGGCGCGCAGATCTTTGAAGCCGTCGGCCTCAGCAAGAGCGTGGTGGACAAATACTTCAGCTGGACCGCCACCCGTATCGAAGGCAGCGACATCAAGGTCATCGCCGAAGAAGCCATCCAGCGCCATCTGCGCGGCTTCCCTGAGCGCGATTCCCAGGTGCACGCCCTCGACGTCGGCGGCGACTACCAGTGGCGCAAGGAAGGTGAGGCGCATCTCTTCAACCCGCTCACCATCCACACGCTGCAGAAGGCCGTCCGCACCGGCAGCTACGAGACCTTCAAGCAGTACTCCGCGCTGGTGAACACGCAGATCAAGCAGTTCTACACCCTGCGTGGCCTGCTGGACTTCAAGGCTCGCAAATCCATTCCGATCGAAGAGGTGGAACCCATTGAGTCCATCATGAAGCGCTTCAAGACGGGTGCCATGAGCTACGGCTCCATCTCCAAGGAGGCACACGAGTCTCTCGCCATCGCCATGAACCGCATCGGCGGCCGCTCTAACACGGGCGAAGGCGGCGAAGATCCCGAACGCTACACATGGACCAACGAGAAGGGCGACTCCAAGAACAGCGCCATCAAGCAGGTGGCCTCCGGTCGTTTCGGCGTCACAAGCCTCTACCTGTCCCAGGCCAAGGAAATCCAGATCAAGATGGCCCAGGGTGCTAAGCCCGGTGAAGGTGGCCAGCTCCCTGGCACGAAGGTGTATCCTTGGATCGCCAAGGTGCGCGGCTCCACGCCAGGCGTCGGCCTCATCTCGCCGCCTCCGCACCACGACATCTACTCCATCGAGGACCTTGCCCAGCTCATCCACGACCTGAAGAACGCCAACCGCGAAGCTCGCGTCAGTGTGAAGCTCGTGTCCGAAGTCGGCGTCGGTACCATCGCCGCTGGTGTGGCCAAAGCTCACTCCGACGTGGTGCTCATCTCCGGCTTTGACGGAGGCACCGGTGCCTCTCCGCAGACCTCCGTGAAGCACGCCGGTCTTCCTTGGGAGCTCGGTCTCGCTGAAACTCACCAGACCCTCGTCCTCAACAACCTCCGCAGCCGCATCGTCGTCGAAGCGGACGGCCAGATGAAGACCGGTCGTGACGTCGTCATCGCCGCCCTGCTGGGTGCCGAGGAGTTCGGTTTCGCCACCGCTCCGCTTGTGACACTTGGCTGCATCATGATGCGCGTCTGCCATCTGAACACCTGCCCCGTGGGTGTCGCCACCCAGGATCCTCAGCTGCGCGCCAAGTTCAGCGGCGATCCTGAATATGCGGCCAACTTCATGAAGTTCATCGCCCAGGAAGTGCGCGAACTCATGGCCCAGCTCGGCTTCCGCACACTGCAGGAAATGGTGGGCCGCACGGAAGTGCTGGAAGCCCGCGACGCCATCGACCACTGGAAGGCTCGCGGCATCGACCTTTCCAACCTGCTTTACCAGCCGGATGTCGGCCCGGAAGTCGGTCGCTACTGCACCGAAATCCAGGATCACGGCATCGACCGCTCCCTCGACATCACCACCCTCCTGGATCTGTGCAAACCGGCCATCGAGAAGGGCGAAAAAGTCACCGCCAACGTCAAAATCCGCAACGTCAACCGCACCGTCGGCACGATCCTCGGCAACGAGATCACCAAGCGCCACTGGCACGGTCTGCCGGATGACACCGTTCACCTCAAGTTCAACGGCACCGCCGGTCAGAGCTTCGGTGCTTTCGTTCCGAAGGGTGTCACCCTTGAGCTGGAAGGCGATGGCAATGACTACATCGGCAAGGGCCTCAGCGGCGGCCGCATCATCATCTATCCGCCTGAAGGCTCCGACTTCGCCGCCGAAGACAACATCATCGCCGGCAACACCGCGCTCTATGGCGCGACGAGCGGCGAGCTCTTCCTGCGCGGTCGTGCAGGTGAGCGCTTCGCGGTGCGCAATTCCGGCGTGGACACCGTCGTCGAAGGCGTGGGTGACCACGGCTGCGAATACATGACCGGTGGTCGTGTGGTCGTGCTCGGCACCACCGGACGCAACTTCGCCGCAGGCATGAGCGGTGGCGAAGCCTACGTCCTCGATGAGGAAGGCGACTTCGCCACCCGCTGCAACACGCAGATGGTCGGCCTCGAAAAACTCGAGGACAAGGCCGAGATCGACAGCCTCTACGCGCTGATCAAGAAGCACGCCGACCTCACCAAGAGCCAGAAAGCCTTCAAGGTGCTCGCGCTCTGGGAGCAGATGGTGCCCAAGTTTGTCAAAGTGATGCCCAAGGACTACAAGCGTGTGCTCCAGGCCATCAAGAAAGCCAAGGACGACGGCCTCACCGGAGACGACGCGCTCAGCGCCGCCTTCGAAGCCAATGCCCGCGACGTCGCCCGTATCGGAGGCGGCTAGCATCGACATCACGCGTCACACACCAACAGACATCACCTTTTTTACAGACAAGAGACCATGGGAAAACCAACCGGCTTCATCGAATTCGAACGCGAAATCCCCGCCGACCGCGACCCGCTTGAGCGCGTCAAAGATTGGAAGGAGTTCCACCTGCACCTGCCAGAGCAACGCCTGAAAAACCAGGGCGCCCGCTGTATGGACTGTGGCATTCCTTTCTGCCACAGCGGCACCCTCATCAGCGGCATGGCCAGCGGCTGCCCGATCAACAACGTCATCCCCGAGTGGAACGACCTTGTGTATCGCGGCCTCTGGAAGGAAGCCCTGGACCGTCTGCACAAGACCAACAACTTCCCGGAATTCACCGGCCGCGTCTGCCCCGCCCCGTGCGAAGGCTCCTGCGTGCTCGGTATTCACGAGCCCCCGGTGACGATCAAGAACATCGAGGTCAGCATCATCGACAAGGGCTGGGAAGAAGGCTGGGTGAAGCCCGAGCCGCCTGAAAAGCGCACGGGCAAGAAGGTGGCGGTCATCGGTTCCGGCCCTGCCGGTCTCAGCGCTGCCGCCCAGCTTAACAAAGCGGGCCACACGGTCACTGTCTTTGAGCGTGCCGACCGTCCGGGTGGCCTGCTCATGTATGGCATCCCCAACATGAAGCTCGACAAGAAGGAAGTCGTCCTGCGTCGCGTGAAGCTGCTGGAAGATGAAGGCGTGGTCTTCAAGTGCGGCGTCAGCGTCGGCACCGACATCACCGCCGCTCAGCTCACCAAGGATTTCGATGCCGTCGTCGTCTGCACCGGCGCCACCAAGCCGCGCGATCTTCCGATCCCGGGCCGTGAGCTCAAGGGCATCCACTTCGCCATGGACTTCCTCACCGCCAACACCAAGGCGGTGCTGGATCCTTCCAGCCCCTACATTTCCGCCAAGGGCAAAAACGTCGTCATCATCGGTGGCGGCGACACCGGTACGGACTGCGTCGGTACCAGCGTGCGCCACGGCTGCACCACGGTGACCCAGCTGGAAATCATGGCCAAGCCGCCGCTGACCCGCGCCGCCAACAATCCCTGGCCCGAATGGCCCAAGACCTACAAGATGGACTACGGCCAGGAAGAAGCCGCCGCCAAGTTCGGCGATGATCCCCGCGTCTATCTCACCACCGCCACCCACTTCGAAGGCGATGCCGATGGCAACGTGAAGGCCGTACACGTCGTCGATGTGGAATGGAAGAAGGACGAAAAAGGCAACTTCGGACCGCAGAAGGTCGCAGGAACTGAAAAAATCCTGCCAGCCGAACTCGTGCTCCTGGCCATGGGCTTCCTTGGGCCTGAGCAGCCTCTGCTTGATGCCCTCAACGTGGAACGCGATCCGCGCAGCAACATCAAGGCTGAGCACGGCAAGTTTACCACCAGCATCCCCGGCATCTTTGCCGCTGGTGACTGCCGCCGTGGCCAGTCTCTCGTCGTCTGGGCCTTCAACGAAGGCCGTGGAGCCGCACGCGAGTGCGACCTCTACCTCATGGGCGAAACCTCCCTGCCGTAATCAGTTCATTCCTAAAGGCCCGGGATTCGCAAGAGTCCCGGGCTTTTGTTGGGTGGAATCAGGATCACTCTCCGCTGACGACCTTGCGCGTCACCGGTTTGCCTGTCGCGGCATCTTCGATCCAAACCGAGGATGACTGCTTGCCGAGCAGTCCTCTCACTACATAGACCCCGTTCGGCTTGGGATTCAGCTCCACATCGCCAGAGACAGGCTTGCGTTCAGCTCCCGAGAGTTTGCCAAGCAACGCCATTCCATCCGCCGCATAAAGATCGTGGCCGACAATGTTAACGATGACCTTCTTAGCTGGGATTTCAATGTAGGACTCACGCAGCGTGACAAAAGGACCGCCGCCATAAGGTGTCGCCATGGGGCTTTTTGCGTTGCTGTGGAGCCCGTCGATTTTATAAACATTGAAGATCTCAGCCCTCACCGCGCTAACCGCACTGCCGGAGTTCTTGAGCGTCGCCATGGGTCCGGTATAGCCAGCAGGAATTTTGTAGGAGGGGCCGACGCAATTAGACAAGAAAAAGCAGAGAGGAAGAGCAAGAAGTTGGAGTATTTTCATGAGTTGGTAAGTGAAGATGGTGCCATGAACTGCATCGTAAATATCAGCGGCGGGCACACACGCAAAGAGCCATGCTGTAACATTTCTGCTCTCAACCAAGGATGTTAGTCATTTTCCTGAAGGCCTATCACATTCCTAGTTCTATCAGTCGAAAATAGCTTAGCCCTTTGCCTTCAGGGCCTTCACCGTGCTGCCATAAAGGATAGAGCAGATCTGCTTTGGAAAAGCGCCTTCAGCAATGAAGGCGCTTTTTTGTGCCTTCATTGGCTCAATATTTCTGGCTCTTCGCAGCAAATCTGAGCATCATTTCCCTCTCATTTGTCTCCACCCAGATGCGTTTCCAGATTCTCCTCATTCTGCTGGCAGCCAGCGGCCTCCTGCATGCGCAGGTTTTGGTCGGCGGGAAGCAGTTTGAGCGCGCAATGGCTGAATCAGGACCCAAAGGTGAATGGGTGCTGTATGAGAAAGGTGCGCCGCAAAACGATGGGACACGCCGCTGGCTGACCAAGCGCGTGCTCGTGGAGCTGGCTCCTGGCACCCAGGCGGCATCGCTGGCTCAGGTGGCGGGAGTCACACAATCTGCGGCGCGAGGGAAGTATGCCGTCGTGGAATTTGCCGGGGCAGCCGATGCGGCCATTTCGGGAGCCGCCAGCCTGCGCAAAGCCCCGGGCGTGATCTCGGCAGAGCCCATGCTGGCGCACCAGCTCTTTCACCGCTTTGTCCCCAATGACCCCTACTTTGCGTATAATGCGGCAAATCCGGGCTATCAGTGGCATCTGATCAACACCGGCCAGAATGGCGCCACTACAGGCTCCGATGTAAACGTGAGCAGCGTGTGGGACACCTACAAAGGCACCGGCATTCGCGTTGCCATTGTGGACGACGGCTTGGAGGTCTCCCATCCGGATCTGTCTCCCAACGTGGATTTGGCCAACAGCTTCGATTTCAATGACAACGACGGTGACCCCTCCCCCGGCCCAACCGACTTTCATGGCACCTCTTGCGCAGGCGTGGCGGCAGCCAAAGGAAACAACGGCATTGGCGGCTCGGGCGTAGCTCCGGAGGCCACGCTGGTGGGCCTGCGCCTCATTGCTGCTCCCACCACCGACCAGCAGGAAGCCGATGCCTTCTCCTTCAAAACCGACCTCATCTCCGCCAAGAGCAACAGCTGGGGCCCCTATGACAGCGCCTTTGGCTACTACGGCCCCGGCCCCTTGAGCGCCCAGGCTCTTTCAGATGCAGCCACGACAGGACGTGGCGGCAAAGGCACCGTGTTTCTCTGGGCGGCAGGAAATGGCAACCAAAGCGGGGATGATTCCAACTACGACGGCTACGCCAACTCCATTCACGCGATTGCCGTCTCCGCCATGAACGACAAGGGACGCTCCTCTTTTTACAGTGAACCAGGAGCCAACATCCTCGTTTGCGCCCCTTCGAATGGCGGCAAGGAAGGCATCACCACCACCGACCGCACCGGCGCCCTTGGCTACAATGAGGACGGCGGCACAGTTCAGTATCCAGACTTCAGCAATACCGACTACACCAACACCTTTGGCGGCACATCATCGGCCACGCCAGCGGTGGCAGGCGTCGTGGCATTGATGCTGCAGGCGAATCCCAACCTCGCCGCCCGCGATGTACAGGAAATTCTGGTGAGCAGTGCGACGCAGAATGACTACTACGACAGTGATTGGGTGACCAACGGCGCAGGATTTCACTTTAACATCAAATACGGCGCAGGTTTGGTGAATGCGCAGCAGGCCGTCAGCCTCGCTTCCACCTGGACGAATCTGCCGGCACGCCAGTCCAAAAGCTACACGGCCACGTCGATGAACCTGGCCATCCCGGACTTTAACGCCACCGGTGTCTCCAAGACCTTCACAGTGCCGATGGCGGACAATCTGCGGCTGGAGCACATCACCGTGCACGTCAAAGCCAGGCACACTTACCGTGGCAACTTGGAATGGCGTCTCATCTCCCCCAGCGGCATATCGATCAGGCTGGCTCGTGCGCGTTTTAACGACAACGGTTCCGATATCGACTGGACTTTCATGACTCCGCACTGCTGGGGCGAACGTTCCGTGGGTGACTGGAAATTGCAGGCCATCGACCAGATGGTGGGAGATGTGGGCACTTTGGATGATGCCACCATCACCTTCTACGGCACCCCCACGAGCAGCGCCCAGCCGCTGCCTGTCATCACCTCCAACTGGATCGTCTTTGGCCGGGAAGGCTGGGCGATCAACCAGCAGATCACCGCCTCCAATTTCGCGACCAGCTTTGGCGCGGGAATGGGTACCTATCCTTCAAACCAGCTGCCAAGCGGTCTTTCTCTCAATCCCACCACCGGATGGATCACCGGCACACCGCAGGTCACGGGTGTCTATCAGGGCTGGCAGAGTGCCACCAACACCACCGGCACCACCACAGACCTTGCCTATTTTTACATCCTGGCGGCCACGCCCGCCCTGTCCACAGCGGTGGACCAGCCGACCAGCCTCAAGATTGTGCCGTTTGGATTCGGGGACCCCTATTCCGAAACCACCACCACGCATGACGGTGTGGATGCGGTGCAGACGGCGGCCGTCGACGATGAGGAATACTCCGGCATGGAATTTACCGTGAACGGCCCTGCACGACTGGCGTTCCAATGGAAAGTCTCCTCTGAAAAGAACTACGATTATCTCGTCCTGACCGTGGATGGCTACGTGAAGGATTACATCACGGGCGAGGTCGATTGGAAGCAATCCACCACCGATGTCGGCCCTGGACCGCACAATGTGGACATCTACTACATCAAGGACCAGGCCACGGCCAAAGGGCAGGATGCAGGCTGGATTGATCAGGTGGTAATCACCCCAACCACCACGGCACCGGTTATCACCACAGACACTCTGAATGCCTATCAGGGTGTTTATTTCCGGCAGACGATCATCGCGTCCAATGCGCCCTCAACATACACCGCCGATGGGCTGCCTGCGGGACTGACGCTGGATGCAGGCACCGGCCTGCTTTACGGGAGCGTGTCCACACCGGGGACGTATCAAATCACGGTTTATGCCACCAACAGCTTCGGAACCACCTCCAAGACCATTACGCTGCAGGTGGGCACCGTTGAGCAGGGACTGGCGGAAGCTTTGGATGCGACGACGCAAACTTTTGCCAGTTCTGGAGATCTCAAATGGGTACCGCAGTGGCTCTATGCCCATGATGGCAATGATGCGGCACGCAGTGGAGACATCACAGATCTTCAGCACAGCCAGATGACCACCCAAGTGACCGGGCCATGCAAGGTCGTCTTCTACTGGGGGGTGTCTTCCGAGGAAAATTACGACTTCCTACGCTTCTATATCGATGATGTCGAAAAAGAGGCCATCAGCGGTGAAGTGGGCTGGACACGCAAAGGATGGCTGATTCCTGCCGGCACGCACACTTTGAAGTGGGACTACAGCAAGGATGAATACACCGCCTCGGGTCTCGATTCGGGCTTGGTGGACCAGTTTGGCATCTACTACGACAACGATGGCGACGGCGTCCACTCGGACCTCGAAACGTGGTTCGGCACCAGTGATTCTGATGCTCGCAGCTTTCCTACAACCGTGCTATCCAAAAGCACCAATACCACGCTGCAGTTCCCTTCCGTGCTCAATAACGACTACTTGATCCAGTACAGCGATGACATGCAGAACTGGACCTCGGAAATTTTCACCGCCACCGGCACATCCTCCACATGGACGGATCTGAACGCGTTCAAGAAGACGCGCCAGTTTTACCGCGTGGGCATTCCGTGATCACTTCAAGCCTGCCAGGAAACGGCGGAAGAAGTCCACTCCTGCCTCCAGATCACTAACAGCGATGAATTCGTCCTTGGTGTGGGCCTGTGCAATGGAACCCGGACCGATGGCGATGGCAGGCGTGCCGGCAACGGCCAAGAAAGCGGCATCGCAAAACCACGGTGCGCCGGTCAGTTCGGATCCGGCAGCTATGAGCTTTTGAACGAAGGCATTGGCAGGATCGGTATCCAGATGGAAGGCCTCGCTCACGACGGTGACACTGGCGGAGTCGTCGATACGCTTTACGAAATCGGTCAGGAGTTTCAGGGCTCCGCCTGCCCGCTGCAGTCCGGGGGTGGTGCGGATGTCCACGCGCAGCTTGCATGAATCTGCCACGATATTGCTGCGCGTGCCGCCTTGTACCATTCCAAGGTTGATCGTGCTGAAGCCCAGCCACTCATCTGAGCCGCCCTCCTGGGCCAGCAAAGCGCGGAACTGGGTGTCCAAGGCGGTGACAAGGCGGGCCATTTTCACGATGGCGTTCACTCCCAACTCTGGCGTCGCACCGTGAACTGCGACTCCGGTGGTGTGCACGTCTGCCCAGAGGCAGCCTTTGTGGCGGAAGACGGTCTTGAGGCTAGTGGGCTCGCCGATGATGGCGAGGTCGTAGCGGCCGTGATGCTTCGCAAAGTGTTGAGAACCAAGCTGTGCGCTCTCCTCGGACATGAAGCCGACGAAGTGGACTTCGACGGGAAGAGAGGGGATTTCGTGGCGCATCTCGTGGAGGGCCCAGAGCATGGAGGCCATGGGGCCCTTGGTATCTGAGGCACCGCGGCCCCAGATGCGGCCATCGCGAAGCTCGCCGCCAAAGGGGTCGATGGTCATGCCACCCACGCTAACTGTATCAGTATGAGGCGCAAAGAGGATGCGGGGCTTGGGGGAGCCGTCCGGGGAGGGATGGGTGGGGAAGCGGCCGATGACGTTGGGGCGGCCGGGTTCGACCTCCTCCAGGACGGCCTCAGCGCCGGAGGCGGTGAGGAAGTCGG
The DNA here is from genome assembly GCF_014203095.1 of Prosthecobacter vanneervenii. NCBI lineage: Bacteria > Pseudomonadati > Verrucomicrobiota > Verrucomicrobiia > Verrucomicrobiales > Verrucomicrobiaceae > Prosthecobacter > Prosthecobacter vanneervenii. The sequence continues at coordinate 78,543 of NZ_JACHIG010000015.1, forward strand.
CCACGTAGCGGGCGCATTGTTCCTCGCCAGTACTTGGCGTGCCAGGGTCGCCGTCGGGATTGACGGAGGGAATGCGGACGAGAGCCTGGGTGAGTTCGACGACGTTCGCTGGGAGGGGGGCCATGAGGCAGAAAGGCACAGGCCGAGAGGGGGCGCAAGCACGCACCGAAATTGTCCTGTTTTGTGTCGGATTTGGCAAAGAGAGCCTGCGCGCCGGTTCCGAGAGGCATTGTTGCAACCCCTCTGCAACTTACGGCGTTGTTCGCTCATGAAAATTCGCCTCACCCTTTTCCTGACCTTGGTGGTAGCCCCGCTGGCACCGGGGGCCGATCCGGTGGCACCTGCTGCTGTGGCCGCCACGAATGCGACGGATGGCAAAACCATTTTTCAGACGGTCTGCGCCCAATGCCATGGCGCCTCGGGTGAAGGAAAGGCGGAGCTCAAGTCGCCATCGATCGCCGGCATGCCGGCGTGGTATACGAGCACGCAGTTTAAGAATCTGCGTGAGGGGCGTCGGGGCCATGATGCGGCTGATCCGCAGTCGTTCATGATGGCGGCGGTGGCGAAGGCGCTGAAGCCGGAGCAGGTGAAGGCGGTGATCGCACATGTGGAGAAGATGCCGGTGCAGACGCCGAAGGGAGCTGACCGGGAGATGGCCAACACGAATCCGCAGGAGGGCATGCAGCTTTTCCAGGAGCGGTGCATGGAGTGCCATCGCTACAATGGGAGCGGAGAGATGGCCTTTGGCAGCCCGCCGCTGGTGGGACGTCAGGGCTGGTATCTGGAAGCGCAGCTGAAGAATTTTAAATCGGGGAAACGCGGCGCGGTGAAGGACGATGTGAATGGCGCGAAGATGGTGCAGATGACGACGCTGTTCATCGAAGACGAGCAGATGCTGCGGAACGTGGTGGCGTATATCATGACGCTCAATCCGGAGCCGGAGCCTGCGGCTGGTGATGGCAAAAAGGAGGTGATTGAAGACAATCCGTTTATTAGTGCGGGGCAGTGATCAGGCGTAGGACTGGGGTTGTTTGACCATTGTCTCGAAAGGTCACCGGACCATACCGCACTCGGAGAGTGCGGACCACTTCACGCTGGGTGGGCGAATGTGATGGGAGCGTGAGTGGGCGCTGGTGGACGGGCGGGCTGTCGCCACACCCGTCCTACGGCGGAGGTGCCGCTGGTCAGGCGTGGGCTTGGAGTTCTTTGACGGGTTCGCCTTTGCTGAGGGCCATGGGGCGGCCGACGGGGGTCATGACTTCTTTGGAGTAGTCGATGCCGAGAAGGTTCTGGATGGTGGCGTGGAGGTCTTCGACGAGGACGGGTCGTTCGGGTTCTTTCTTTTCGCCCGTTGGATCGGTGGAGCCGATGACGCGGCCTCCGGCGAAGCCGCCGCCGGCGACGAGCATGCTGAAGGCGTGGGGCCAGTGGTCGCGGCCGCCGACGTTGTTGATCTTGGGGGTGCGGCCGAATTCGCCGCCGCAGACGACGATGGTGCTTTGGAGGAGGCCGAGCTTTTTGAGGTCGCGAATGAGGGAGGCGTAGGCAGCGTCGAGGATCTTTACCTGCGTGGCCTGGCCTTCGAAGTTGTTGGCGTGGGTGTCCCAGCCGTTGAGGGTGACCTCGACGCAGCGGACGCCGGCCTGGATGAGACGCACGGCTGAGTAGCAGCTGCGGCCGAAGGGAGTGTCGCCATAGACGCTGAGATCTTTGACAGGGGCATCGCTGACATTGAAGGCTTTGAGCTGCTCTGAAGACATCATCTTGCGAGCGCGCTGCATGGAGAGCTGGTGGAGTGTTTTGGATTGATCGAGGTCGGGCTCGCGGCCACGGGCGAAGGCCTGCTCGACCACGGAGAGGCCTTCCATGCGCTGGTCGAGGCGTTTGTCGTTCACGCGTGCTTTGACATCGGGCACGGGGGACTTGGGGTCGTACATCTGGAAGGCGTCGTACTTGGCGCCGAAGAAACCGCCGCGTGCGGGCCATTGATTGGGGAGGATGGAGACGTGGGTGGGGATTTCGATTTTGGCGTCTGGTAGTTCGTGGCAGACGATGGCACCGATGCTGGGGTGGATGAGGGTGGGATCGGGGCGGTAGCCGGTTTTGATGTTGTAGAAGGCGCGCTCGTGGTCGCCCTCTTTGCTGACCATGGAGCGGATGAGGGAGACGTCCTGCATGACGCTGGCGGTTTGTTCGAGACCGGAGGCGAAACTGACGCCTTTGATGGCGGTGGGGATGGTTTTGACGCCGCCACCGATTTTGGTTTCGGGGTGGGGATCGAAGGTGTCGAGCTGGGAGGCGGCACCGCCGAGCCAGAGAAGGATGAGGGAACGTGCGGGTTTGCCGGAGGGGGCGGTGGCGGCCTCGGCGGCGAGGATGTCGGCGAGCGGGGTGAGCCAGGAGAGGCCTGCGGCGGTGGTGCCGCGAAGGAGGGAGCGGCGGGTGAGGTGGTCAGGGCCTTGGCAGGGGGAGGTGTTCATGGCAATGACGAATGCAGAATGACGAAACCAGAATGGAGAAGGCAGGGGGAAAAGCCCGGATGGATAGGCGAGGGTGGATGGGCTTGTTGGGGAGAGTCCCAGTTGCGGCGCAACTGGGCTACTTTGGTGGGCGGCTCAGAGGCTGTGTGGGGAATGGGGGGCAGGATTTCGAGGGCTGAGACCGCCGGTAAAATCAGAATTCAAAACGCGAATGGGCGCGAATGACCGCGAATTTTTAGGAATGATGAATTCAGAAATTGGGGAGTGTTTGTACCCCTATGGGTTAATGGTTCCAGGAGAACTCGGTGGCGTTCATGAGGGTCCAGTAGAGGTCGGACATGGCGTTGCTGCGGGTGGAGGTGTTTTTGGCAGAGGCCAGCAGCCCTTTGAAATGCTCCGCCTCGGCGGCCGTGGGGCGGCGGGTGAAGATGGAGAGGTAGGCGGCCTCGACGGCGGAGGCGGTGTCGGGGGCGAGCATGCTGATGCGGGTGCTGGCGTTGATGAAGGGATTTCCAGAGGTGTTGTTGGTGATCATGTTTCCATTCATGAGCAGGAGGCGCTGGGGAATGGTGCCGCCGGAGTCTTCAAAGTTGTCCTCGCCGGAGTCGCCGTAGCGTTTGACGAAGTTGGCGACGTCGATGTCGCGTTTGATGCGGAAGAGGACGTGGGTGTCGGAGTCGATGGTGCTGAGGGAGGCGGCCTGGATGACGCTGCCGGCCATCTGCTCGGGACGGAGGCGGGTGACGGGAAAGGCGGCCCAGGCGTTTTCTGCGGCCGTGGTGACAGGATGATCCGGGTCTGCCGACTGGCTGGACATCTGGAAGGCGCGGGTGCTGACGATGACGCGGATGAGGCGCTGAAGGTCGTAGCGGTGCGTGGTGAAGTCATCGGCGAGGATTTCCATGCCGGGAGGGAATGGGCCATCGAGAGGGATTTCGTCCACGGGTGAGACCAGGGGGCGATTGAAGAGGAGTGCCCACATGCGGTTTACGATGGTGCGGGCGAAGGCTTTGTTTTCTTTGGCGGTGACCCAGGCAGCGAGTCTGGTGCGGGGCTCTCCTTTGGCGGGAAGCAGCTCGGGTTTCCAAGGTACGTGGGGGGAGACCTTGGCCTCCTCGGCCTGGCCGAGATAGCGGACTTTGTAGCTGAGCTTGGGGTCGTCGTGGAGGCCATTGAGTGAAAAGTCGGCCTGACCGAAGAAGGCGGCGAGCTGGTGGAAATCGGTCTGCTTCCAGGTGCTGCCGAGCTTGCCATCGTGGCACTGAACGCAGTCGATGCGAACGCCGAGGAAGGCGCGGCTGACTTTGGCGGCGAGCTTGACCTCATCCGGGCCTTTGTTGTTTTCCCGGGTCACTGAGACGAAATTGACGGCCGGGTTGGTGGTCCAGACGCCGTGGGAGTCGATCAAGGCGCGGGCGATCTGATCGTAGGGACGGTTTTGCTGGATGGAGTCGCTGAGCCACTCGACGAGACGACGGCGGCGATAGATGAAGAACTGGCCGTTTTCGATGCCTACATAGACGCGGGCGAGGCGCTCGGCGAGGTAGTCGCTGGTGCGGCGGTCGGTGAGCAGGTGGGAGAGCCACCACTGGGGCAGGTCCGGCTCTTTCAAGGCCTCCAGCATGCGGACCTCCTCAAGGGAAGGAATGCTGCCGGTGAGAGCGAGAGAGAGCCGCCTGACGATGGTGAGATCGTCCGCCCTGGCGACTGGCTGGAGCTGCCTCTGCGCCCAGTCTTTTTCAAACTCTGCGTCCACTTTGGCGGCTGCGAGCTGGATGTCTGCCTGGGCGGATTTCGAAAGACGCGAGGCGCTGCCCGCCAGCCGCACGGGGGGTGCGAGGAGCTCGGCGACGCCCCAGCAGATACCGACTGCGAGCGCACCGAGGATGACGGCAGTGCGCAGCCAGAGGAGCCAGCTGGGAGTGGGGGAGGCGGAGTTCATGACGGGGCTTTGGGTCGAACCCTTATCTAACACGCAGGGTTATCTTTGGTTTCCTGAGGAAATTTGCAACTATCGGCCTGCTGACCGCTTTCATAGCCGCACCACCATGACTGAGCCTACGCCGCCTCCCCTGCCCTCTGCGCCTGTCGAGGCAGAGCCTGTGCCGATGCAGGAGAAGAGAGGGCTCCTGCAAAAGATGGGCTCTGCGCTGGAGTGGGTGTTTGGCTTTGTGGCGCTGCTGGTGCTGGTGGCGGCGTGCTCGGTGGTGCCGGTGCTGAATTTTCTGAGCCTGGGGTACCTGCTGCATGTGAGCGGGACGGTGGCGCGGAAGGGGCGTTTCCGGGATGGATTTATCGGCGTGCGGAAGGCGGCGGTGCTGGGCAGCATTGCGGCAGGGACGTGGATCGTGGTGTGGCCTGCGCGGCTGGTGTCGAAGATGTGGAAGGATGCGGAACTGATCGCCCCGGGCAGCGGGATGGCGCGGGCGTGGCATGCGGGGCTGGTGGTGGTGATCGCGATCACGCTGGTGCATCTTTTCTGGTCGTGCGTGCGGGGTGGGAAGCTGAGGCACTTTCTGTGGCCGCAGCCGCTGCGCTTTATGCGCTGGCTGCGGACGGGACAGAAGTTTGAGGGGGTGCAGAGCCGGATCACGGACTATGTGGTGGGGCTGCATCTGCCGACTTATTTCTGGCTGGGACTGCGCGGCTTTGTGGGAGCGCTGGCGTGGCTGATCGTGCCGGTGGGTATTCTGCTGGCGGCGACGCGGCTGCCGGTGGGGGGATCGGTGCTGCTGTCTCTGCTGGGTGGTGGGCTGCTGCTGGCGGTGGCGATTCACCTGCCGTTTTTACAGGCGCAGTTTGCGGAGAGCGGGCGGTTTGGCGCGATGTTTGAGCTGCGCGAGGTGCGCCGACTGTTTCTGCGGGCACCGCTGGCGTTTTGGTTTGCGCTCATTATTACGCTGCTGTTTGCGGTGCCGCTTTATTTGCTCAAAATTGAGCTGACGCCGAAGGAGCTGGCGTGGCTGCCGAGCCTGCTGTTTGTGATTTTCATCTTTCCAGCGCGAGTGCTGACGGGCTGGGCGATGAGCCGGGCGACAAGGCGCGAAGAGCCGCGGCACTGGTTTGCACGATGGACGGCGAGGCTGGGGATGGTGCCGGTGGCGGTGTTTTACACGCTGGTGGTTTATTTCACGCCGTACCTGTCATGGAACGGGGCGTGGAGCCTGCTGGAGCAGCACGCGTTTCTGGTGCCTGCGCCGTTGATGGCGCTGTAGGGGGTTTGCAGTTGTTGGCGGTGGTTTGCGGTTGTTTGCAGTGGTTGGCCGGAGTTTCGGAAGGGGGAGCGTTTCCGGTCTAGAGAACGTGGGGACGTTCGGTTTTGCCGCAGAGGGGCAATGAGGCAGAGGAGGCAGAGATGAAGAGTGGGTATATGAGTTTGGTTGCTGCTGGGGTGGTGTGGAGTTGGTGAGGTGGTGGAAGATTGGCGCTGCTGAGTGCCATCTATGGCTGGCATGTCACCGAAGTAGCTGGGATGGTCGGGTGTCAGCGTGTTTACGGCGCACTGATCGACAGACAGGAGTGTCCGTCGTACTTCACGGGCTGGCCGTCGTGGTCAGAGTGAGAGTTGTGGATGGAGGAACGAGATGGAAGCCGCACTCGGAGAGTGCGGACCACGCCGCGCTGGGTGGGATGGCGGCGGTGGGGAAGTGGCGTGGTTTTGAATTGCTCTTTATCACTCCTGGATTTCGCCTTTGTTTAGACTGGGGTGATTGTTCGCTGGTTTCCTGTGGCGGGAGGTTGTGATCGAGGACGAGTTCGAGTAGGAGGACCCGTTCTCCGCTCTGCGAGCTACGAAGGGCAAGCCGAGAACGATTTAGACACCTACACACACGATTCGGACTCATGACCTGGCTGACTGAACATACGCTCCTGCCCGCAGACACCTGGCAACTTGTGCTGGCGGCGCTGGGGGCGATGTGCATTGGGATGTCGAAGGCGGGGCTGTCGGGGACGTCGACGCTGAATGTGGTGCTGATGGCGCAGATTTTTGGGGCGAAGCAGTCGGTGGGGGTGATCCTGCCGATGCTGATCGCGGCGGATTTCATGGGCTTCATCATCAACCGCAAGGGCGGGAGCTGGCGGAGGATCGTGCCGATGGTGCCGCCGGCGATTGCAGGGGTGGTGGTGGGCTGGCTGCTGCTGGGGAAGTTTGACAACTCGATGGCGCGCATTGTGATCGGGTGGATCATCATTGTGCTGCTGGTGTTTAACTATGTGCTGAACAAGCGGCGGCAGGATTTTCTGGCGCTGACGGAGCACCGGGTCTTTACGTGGTCGATGGGGTTTCTGGCCGGGGTGGTGACGATGCTGGCGAATGCAGCGGGGCCGGTGATGACGGTGTACCTGCTGGCACAGCATCTGGAGAAGAAGGAGTACCTGGGGGTGTTCAGCCGGTTCTTCCTGTTTATCAATCTATTCAAGGTGCCGTTCAGCACGGATCTGGGGATCATCAATGGGAGATCGCTGATGACGAATGTGACGCTGATGCCGTGCGTGGTGGTGGGGGTGGTGATTGGGTGGTGGATCCTGAAGCGGCTGCCGCAGAAGGTGTTTGAGAATGTGCTGTTCTGGCTGACGGCGTTTGCGGCGGTGTGGCTGATTCGGGGCTAGATGCTGGATGCTGGATGCTGGATGCTGGATGCTGGATGCTGGACGGCGGGGCGGGAAGAGGGGAAAGAGGAGGAAGACAGGACGGAATGCTGGGGGGACTTGCGGAGGCGTGGGTTCACGCGGGATGCTGCGGAATAAATTCCGCGCTCCAGCAGGCCTTGCGGGAATTGCACTTAATGCCGGATTAATATTTTGTGGAGGGTCTTGTCAGGGGATGAGTCCGCAATAGGCTTTGGGCTCCCATGAAGCCTGTACTGTTTGCCCTGCTTTTTTCGTCGATTGCCGCTGCTGCTGATTTTCCTGCGCTGTATAACAGCGAGCCGGGGAATCCGACGCCGATGAAGCCGCAGGATGCGCTGAAGGCGCTGAAGGTACCCGAGGGATTTAAGGCGACGCTGTTTGCGGCGGAGCCGGATGTGCAGAATCCGGTGGGGATGAGCTGGGACACGCGAGGCCGGATGTGGGTGGCGGAGAACTACACGTATGCGGAGCGGACGAAGAGGTTTGACCTGAGCCTGAAGGACCGCGTCATCATTCTCGAAGACAAGGACTGGGACGGGGTGGCGGAGACGCGGAAGGTCTTCACGGAAGATGTGCAGATGCTGACGAGCGTGGAGGTGGGGCGTGACGGGGTGTGGCTGATGTGCCCGCCGCAGGTGCTCTTCATCGCGGACCGCAACCATGACGACATCCCTGATGGTGAGCCGGAGGTGGTGCTGGACGGCTTTACGGTGGCGAAGGACAACTACCATAACTTTGCCAACGGGCTGCGACTGGCGCCGGATGGCTGGCTGTATGGGCGCTGCGGGCACTCGTGCCCTGGGAAGCTGGGTGTGCCGGGAACGCCGGAGGAGAAGCGTGTGCCGATGAAGGGGGGGATCTGGCGCTACCACCCGGAGAAGAAGATCGTGGAGGTGCTGACGCATGGCACGACGAATCCGTGGGGGCATGACTGGGATGCGAACGGGGAGATGTTTTTCATCAACACGGTGACGGGACATCTGTGGCACCTCATTCATGGGGCGCACCTGATGGATTCGAGCAATGCGAACCCGTTTGTGTATGAGAAGCTGGATACGATCGCGGATCACTACCACTACGACCGGAGCGGGAGCTGGACGGCATCGCGCGATGGGAAGGCGAACAGCCTGGGCGGCGGGCATGCGCACATCGGGATGATGATTTATCAAGCGGAGCAGTGGCCGAAGGAGTACCAGGGGAAGCTTTTCACGCTGAACATGCATGGCCGCCGCGCGAATGTGGAACGACTGGAGCGCAACGGGAGCGGGTATGTAGGCAAGCATGAGCCGGATGTGTTTCTGAGCGATGATCCGTGGTTCCGCGGGATCGAGATCAGCACGGGGCCGGATGGCAGCGGATTCATCCTGGACTGGAGCGACACGGGTGAGTGCCATGAGTCCACGGGGGTGCACCGCACAAGCGGGCGCATTTTTCGTATAAGCTACGGTGAGGCGAAGAAAGCGGAGGTGCCATTCGCGTGGAAGAAAGCGTGGCCGAAGGCGGACCTGGGCTCGGAAGATGAGCATGCGCGTGCGCTGGCGATCCGTGAGATGACGCAGTTCTCGCCGCTGGATGCGATTCCGGGACCGATGGAGGGCGTGGCGTATCCGGAGCTGGGGTTTGACCCGGTGAAGATGGCGCGGGAGGAGAAGTCGGCTTTTGTGCGGCTGACACTGGCGAGCACGCTGCAGCGGCTGCCGGTGAGCAAGCGCGCGGAGCTGGGGGCGGCGCTGCTGGCGCATGGGGAAGATGCGAATGATCCCTTCCTGCCGAATCTGGTATGGTATGGCATTTCTCCGCTGGCGAAGCAGGACCCGATGGCACTGGTGAAACTGGCGAAGGACTGCACGTGGCCGAAGACGCTGAAGTGGATGACGCGGAGCGTGGCGACGCAGCCGGAGGCGCTGAATGCGCTGCTGGCGGGTGCGAAGGCGGAGCAGGCTGCGACGATTTTGGAGGGGATGGCGGAGGCGTTTAAGGGCATCCGCAAAGCGGCGAAGCCGGAAGCGTGGGATACCTTTGCAAGCAAGACGGGCAAGGCGGAGGCGGAGAAGAAGACTGTCCAAGAGCTGAGCATCCTCTTTGGGGATGGACGTGCGCTGGATGATGTGAAGAAGACGGCGCTGGATGAGAAGGCGGATCTGGCGGCACGGGAGGCTGCGCTGAAGACGCTGATCGAGAACAAGCCGGATGATCTGCGAGCGATCTGCACGCAGCTGCTGGAAGTGCGGGGGCTGAATGTGACGGCGGTGCGCGGGCTGGCGCTGTTTGATGATCCGGAGATCGGGACGAAGCTAGCGGCGAGCTACAAGAAATTTGCCCCGGCGGAGCGCACGACGGTGATCGACACGCTGGTGTCGCGTCCGGCGTTTGCGAAGGCGCTGCTGAAGGACATGGCGGCGGGCAAGATCCCGAGGGCGGACTTGAGCGCGTTCCATGCGCGGCAGATCAATGCCTTTAAAGATGCCGAGCTATCCAAGCAACTGGTGGAAGCGTGGGGTGAGCTGCGGGAGTCTGCGGCGGACAAGAAGGAGCTGATCGAGAAGGTGAAGAAGCAGCTAACGCCAGCGACACTGGCGAAGGCGAATCTGAGCCAGGGGCGGATGCTCTTCACGGCGGTGTGCGGATCGTGCCACACGATGTATGGGCAGGGCGGGAAGATCGGGCCGGATCTGACGGGATCTGGCCGTGCGAACCTGGACTACCTGCTGGAGAACATTGCCGATCCGAGCGGGGTGGTGAGCGCGGACTACCGGATGAGCCTGCTGACGCACAAGGACGGCCGTGTGCTGAGCGGGGTGGTGACGGAGTCGAATGCGCGGACGATCACGCTGCGGACGATGACGGAGACGATGACGCTGGACCGTTCGGACATCGTGAAGCAGGAGGCGTCTCCGCTTTCCATGATGCCGGAGGGGCTGCTGCTGGCCTTTGGGCCGGAGCAGGTGCGCGATCTGATTGCCTACCTGATGCATCCGGTGCAGGTTCCGCTGCCTAAAGCGCCATGACCACGCGTGACTCCAACCGCAAATTCCAGCCCGGTCCGGGCTGGCTGCTGTTCTTTGGCATGATCGCGGTGCTCGTTTTCAACCGTAACAGCCGTGACGTGGTGAAGGCGATGATGGAGCAGGTGAAGGTGCAGACGCACCGCATGGGGACGGAGTATGATGGGCTGAAAAGCACCCTGAAGAAGAAGCGGGAAGAGGCTGGAAAGACGACCGTTGATTAACCTCAGCGTATTTTAAGGGAATCTTTGTTTGGCATATGCCAGTGAGGTGCTGTAGTACCGCAATGTCACAAGGACCTCTTCTCATCACTGGCGGCGCAGGATACATCGGCTCCCACACCGTGCGCCATCTTCTGGAGCAAAATGAGCGCATCGTGGTGCTCGACAACCTGGTCTTTGGGCATCGGGACGCGCTGCCGCTGGATCGGGTGACCTTTGTGGAAGGCGACATGGCGGATGCGCCGCTGATCGAGAAGCTCTTTGCGGAACACAAGCCGGAGGCGGTGCTGCATTTTGCGGCCTTTGCCTATGTGGGCGAGTCTGTGACCGATCCGCTGAAGTACTACCGCAACAACCTGGCGGCACCGCTGACGCTGCTGGAGGCGATGCAGCGGCATGGGTGCAAGCGCTTCATCTTTTCCTCCACCTGCGCGACGTATGGAGATCCGGTGCGGATCCCGATCGATGAAACCCATCCGCAGGCACCGGTGAATCCGTATGGTGCGAGCAAGTGGATGCTGGAGCGCGTGCTGCGCGACTGCGATACTGCATGGGGACTGAAGTCGGTCTTTCTGCGCTACTTTAACGCGAGCGGCTGCCATCCGAGCGGTGAGATCGGCGAGGATCATAATCCGGAGACGCATCTCATCCCGCGTGTGCTGATGGCGGCGACCGGCGAGGTGGACAGCATCACGGTCTTTGGCACCGACTATGCCACACCCGATGGCACATGCGTGCGTGACTACATTCATGTCTGCGATCTGGCATCTGCGCATGCGCTGGCCTTGAGCTATCTGCGCAAGGGTGGAGAAACGACTCCAGTGAACCTCGGTACAGGACGTGGATTCAGTGTGAAAGAGATCATTGCCACGGCTGAAGCTGTGACTGGCAAAAAGATTCCGGTGAACTACGGGCCGCGTCGTGCAGGTGACCCATCGGAGCTTATTGCGAACCCTACCAAAGCTAAAGAAATCCTTCAGTGGCAAGCTGCGCATACCGATCCACGTGAGCACATTGACTCTGCATGGAGATGGATGAATGGACCACGTCACGGACGCTACGCAGTTTGAACATTGTTTAATATAGACTGTCCTAGTGTAGCGACCGTAGGTTGCGAAAATCATGAGGACATCTGTTCATTGGCTGATCTGCATCTTGGCGTTTTTTGGCAGCACGCTTCTTCAAGCTGTTGAGCTGACACGTGAACCCGAGATCGCCGTCACGACGAGCACTGCAAAAATCAAATGGGCCACCGACGTGGCCTGCGGGACGAGGCTGCAGTTTGGCCTGAGCCCTGCAGCACTGACTGACAAGGCTGAAGGAGAAGTGACGAGTGATCACGTCATTGAGCTGACGTCTCTCAAAGCAGGCACCACCTATTACTACAGCCTCGGCAGCGCTCGTGCGCAGCTGGCCAAGGGCAGCTTTACCACGACCACAAACGACGCGAGTGCGGCGGCAGCGACACCGCAGCCATCGCTGCTGAGGCGTGTGCTGAACGCAGTGAGCCTAGAGAAAAGGGCGACAAGCGCGACGGACGCGTCATTGAAAGCGCCACCGACACGACAAACCTGGGGCCATGTGGATTCATTGCAGGATCATTTTGATCGACATGGTGGGGATTTCGCAAGCCGCTCACCGGATGAGTATGCAGCACAAGCGTGGCAGTTTCTTCAAAGGGCGCGTGCAGAGAACCTGCCAATGAAACTGGATGACACCGATGGAACCCTACGAGTGTTTGACCCGGCCACGCGTACGTTTGGAGCGTATAACAGGGTTGGCATGACAAAGACCTTTTTCAAACCGGACAGCCCAACCTACTGGCAACGCCAGCCCGGCCGGAATGTGAAGGCTGCCGACTTGAGACTCCCCCCCCGCTGATGATGAGCCGAAAGTCTCCCAAAAAACCAACCATGAAAATTTCACCCAACTCCTGTCCTGTTTGCGGCTACGCCGACCTGGCAGAGCCGCCGCGCAACCGCACGGGCGGCGCTTCCATGGAGATCTGCGCCTGCTGCGGATTTCAATTTGGCGTCACCGATGATGACAAAGGCGTGAGCTATGACGAGCACCGGCAACAGTGGATCGCCAACGGCATGCCGTGGACCAGCAAAGGCAAGAAAGCTCCGAAAGACTGGAACCCACAGACACAACTGGGCTCCCTGGCGCTGCGTGCCACGCTGAGCCGTGTGAAAGGACGCCCGCCGCGCATTCACGCGTAAACCACGCGTAGGTCTGAGAAAATCAAGCAGAAGCACCTTTGAGCAGACTGAGGGCGTGCACGCGCGCGCTCTCAGCGCTGCCGCCAAGCATGCGGGCGAGCTCATTGACGCGCTGCTCGTCGCTGACGGACTGGATCTGTGAGCGTGTGGTGTTGCCGGTGATTTCCTTGGTGACGACGAAGTGGCTTTGCGCGAGCGAGGCGACCTGCGGGAAGTGCGTGATGGCGATGACCTGATGGGTGGCGCCCAGAGCGGCCATCTTGCGGCCGACGGCTTCGGCGATGTTGCCTCCGACGTTGGCGTCGATTTCATCGAACACGAGCAGCGGCACCACATCCTGCCTGGCGAGGGCGCTTTTCACAGCGAGAAGCACGCGGGACATTTCGCCGCTGGATGCGGTGAGGCGGAGGGGCTTGGAGGGCTCGCCGGGATTGGGCGCGAAGTGGAAGTCCACTTCTTCGAGGCCATTGCGCTCCGGAGCAGGCAGGGCAGCGAGCTGAGCCTCGAAGACGCTGCGCTTGAAGCCGAGGTCTGCGAGATGCGCGGCGACTTCCTTGGCGAGTTTTGGCGCGGCGTCGGTGCGTTTCTTTGAGAGCTGCTTGCCAAGCTTGAGCACATCGGCCTCGCGTTCTTTGACGAGCTTTTGGAGTCTGGCGATCTCCTCGCCACGATTTTCCATTTTGGCGAGCTTGCGCTCGGTTTCGGCAAGGAACTCGAGAATCTCGGCGATGGTGCGGCCGTATTTGCGCTTGAGGGTCTGGATGGTGTGGATGCGGCTTTCGAGCTTCTCCAGTTCAGCGCCGTCGATTTCCAGATCTTCGGCATAGTCCTGCACGCTGCTTTCAAGCTCCGTGAGCTCGATCTGCGCGGATTTGAAGCCGGCAAACATTGCGGCGGTGGCGGGGTCGATTTTTTCCAGCTCGTGGATGCTGCGCCCGAGCTCGCGGAGGCCGTCGATGATGCTGCCTTCACCTTCGCTCAAGCGGCTGGTAATGCTGCCGCAAAGCTCGGCGAGGCGTGCGCCGTTAGCGGCGATACGGTGGCGGGCCTCGATTTCCTCCTCCTCGCCGGGTTTGAGATTGGCGGCGGCAATCTCATTGGCCTGGAATTTGAGCATGTCGATCTGCTGGCTGCTGGCGCGCTCGGAGTTTTCGAGTTCATCGAGTTCCGTGGCTGCGGTGCGCCAGAGCTTCCAGGCGGCCTGGTATTTGCCGAGCATTTCTTCGATGCCGGCGTATTTGTCGAGCATCTCCAGCTGGCGCTCGCGTGAATTGAGCGACTGATGATCGTGGGGGCCGTGAAGATCGACGAGGAACTCTCCGAGGCTTTTGAGCACCTGGATGGTGACGGGGGAGCAATTGACGAACTGTTTATTAGCTCCGCTGGCGCTGATGGTGCGTTTGATGAGGAGCTCGCCATCCTGGCAGGGGTCGAGCCCGGCCTCTTCGAGAACGGAGTCGATGGCCGAGGTGTTTTTGAGATGGAAGCTGGCCTCGACCGTGCAGGCGTCCTGGCCATTGCGGATGAGGCTGCGGTCGGCGCGTTCGCCCAAAATCAGCTTCAAGGCACCCACGATGATGGATTTACCCGCGCCGGTCTCCCCGGTGACCCCGATCAAACCAGCGGCCAGATCCCAGGTCACATCTTCAACAAGGGCCAGATTGCGGATTTTGAGGAAGGAAAGCATGGATGGAGAGAAATAGTGGACAAATGAACATGCAACGTTCTTTTCGCATTTCAACCACCACGAGGCGATCTTCCACTCCAAGATTTGAATGCGCGCGAGAAATGTGCGGCAGATTTGTAGCCAAGCTCGGCGGCGACGGCTTTCACGAGGGCGTCTGGCTGACGGAGCTTGATGGCGGCCTGGGAGAGCTTGAGCCTGGTGAGGCAGGCGAGGGGCGTTTCTGTGTCGTAACGCTGAAACAGCCGGGTGAAGTAGGCGGCGGAGACGTGGCAAGCTTTGGCGGCCTGCTCAATGCTGCTGAGAACCGGGTAATTCCGCAGAAGATGTCCACGGCAGCGGAGGTAGGTGGCGTAGGCGGGGTCGATCTTGGTGGTGGCAGACTGGCGCGAGTCTGCGCAGAGCACGAGAGCGTGCTCCAGGGCGGCGGATGCGGCCCGCAGGCCGAAGCGACCACCGCGCAGCGCGTGGTCGATGACCTCCTCCAGCAGGGAAACCACGCGGGAGGCATCTGCCACTCGCAGGACGCTGCCGGGCGGGAGATCAAGATCGCTCATCAGCCGAAGTGCGCGCTGGCCGGTGAAATTGAAGAAGTATTTTACCATGGGCTCGTCCGCACCGCTGCGGATGACCTGAGGCGTGGTGGGGTCAAAGATGAAGGCATGGCCAGCCTCCAGCTCGTGCGTCTGATCTGCCAATGTGACGCTGCCGCGCCCTTTGGAGACGAACTCAAAGGCCATGAAAGGAAAGCTCCGGCGGTCCACCACGAAGTCGGGGGCGCACCACTCGCAGCCGCCGCCGACGAGGCAGAGATTCATTTCGTCATGCAGGCGCTTCTCCCAATCAGGCAGGAAAAAGCGGCGTGTGCGGACGACTTGAGTCGAAAAGTAGTCGGCCTGGTCGGTGGCTGGCGTGGTTGGCACGGAGCTTTCAAAGGTGTGAAGCCGGGGAATCTTGCGAGAAAGAGTCAAGAATCGTCATGCCAGTGGCAAACATTCAACGCAGTGAGAGGTTGCCTTGGAGGCCGCTCCCGAGTCCCTTCCGGGCATGTCCCAACCCCTTAGCGGCATTATTCCCCCACTTGTCACCCCACTGCGTGATCGCGACACGCTCGACTGCGCCGGTTTGGAGCGCCTGATCGAGCATCTGATCGGCGGGGGAGTCTCCGGATTGTTCATTCTCGGCACCACAGGTGAAGGCCCGAGCCTGAGCTACCGGCTGCGCCGTGAGCTGATTGACCGCACGTGCAAACAGACGGCGGGACGCGTGCCGGTGCTGGTGGGAATCACGGACACCTCGTTTACAGAGAGTGTGAACCTGGCCAAGCACAGCGCCGACGCCGGAGCGACGCATGTGGTGACAGCGCCACCCTACTACTTCCCTGCAGCGCCGCCGGAGATGCAGGAGTACATCCAGGATCTGGTGGCAGAAATGCCGCTGCCGATGTTTTTGTACAACATGCCGGGTCTGACAAAGGTGAGCTTTGAGATCGACCTGGTGCGCCGGGCGCTGGACATGCCTGGTGTCTGCGGGGTGAAGGACAGCTCGTGTGACATGATCTACTTTCACCGGCTGATCGAGGTGGCGAAGCAGCGTGCGGACTGGAGCGTGCTGGTGGGGCCTGAGGAACTCACCGCCGAAGCCGTGCTGCTGGGTGGACATGGCGGGATCAACGGAGGGGCGAATCTGAACCCGAAGCTGTATGTGGAAATGTATCAGGCGGCTGCAGCACAAGATTTGAAGCGCACCCGCGAACTGCATGCGCAGGTGATGCAGCTGGCGGGGAGCATTTACACGGTGGGCAGACACAAGTCCGCGATCATCAAGGGGATCAAGTGCGGGCTGTCGCTGCTGGGCATCTGTGAAGACCACATGGCGGAGCCGTTTCAGCGGTTCCGTGAGCCTGAGCGGGCGATGATTCGTGAAAGGCTTGTGAAGCTGGGATTGATCTCTTAAAACCCAAACGCCATGAAATTTGCCCCGCTACTCTACCTTGCCATCTTCCTGCTGATCCAATGCGATCTCCACGCCCAGATACCCGGAGGTTTCAGCGCCCTCTCTCCAAGAGACAAGGAGGCGCTTGCCGCTGCTGCGTTTGCGGTGAAGACGAAGGATCCGAAGCTGAAGCTGGAAGGCATCGCGAGTGGAGAGAGCCAGGTGGTTGCTGGGTTGAACTTCAAGCTGGTGCTGAATGTGCTGGATGGCAGCACGCCTAAACAGGCGGCAGTGGTGGTGTGGCACAAGCTGGACAGAAGCCATGAACTGACCTCCTGGGAATGGCTGGGAGCTGCCAAACCGCAGCCTGGGGTGCTGAAGACGGAGTACATCTATGACACGGGGCCGTACCCCTCGGTGCATGCGACGACGATCGTGGAAACGCCGACGGGGATGGTTTCGGCGTGGTTTGGCGGCACGGCGGAGAAGAACCCGGATGTGTGCATCTGGGTGTCCCGACTGGTGGATGGCAAGTGGACAGAGAGCGTGGAGACGGCCAATGGCGTGCAGCCAGACGGCACGCGGCACCCGACGTGGAATCCCGTTTTGTTTCAACCACGCAACGCACCGCTGATGCTGTTTTACAAGGTGGGTCCGTCGCCGAGCACCTGGTGGGGAGAGCTGAAAACCTCCACGGATGGCGGCAAGACGTGGTCGGCTACGCAGAAGCTGCCGAAGGGGATCTTTGGCCCGATCAAGAACAAGCCAGTGCAGCTGCCGAATGGGGACATCCTGTGCCCAACGAGCAATGAGACCGACACCAAACCAAGCGCGTGGGCTATCTATTTTGAGCGGACGAGTGATCTGGGCAAAACGTGGCAGCGCACGGAGCTGCTGCATGACGGGCTGAAGGTGAGCGCGATCCAGCCGAGCATTCTCTTCCTGGGTGGTGAGAAGATCGAGGCGGTGGGACGCACGCGGCAGGGGAAGGTCTTCCAGATCGCCTCCGATGATCTCGGCAAAACCTGGGGTGAGATTTCGCTGACTGAGCTGCCGAATCCGAACTCGGGGACAGATGCGGTGACGCTGAAGGACGGAAGGCATCTGCTGATCTACAACCACACGGCGAAGGGCCGCAGCCCGCTGAACCTGGCGGTGAGCAAGAATGGCAAGGTGTGGGAAGCGGCACTGGTGCTGGAGGACGAGCCGAAGAGGGAGTTTAGCTATCCGGCGATCATTCAGACGAGCGACGGGCTGGTGCATATCACGTACACGTGGAAGCGCCAGAAGGCGAAGCACGTGGTGATTGATCCGGCCAAGCTGGAGCTGAAGCCGATCGTGAACGGGCAGTGGCCGCAGTGAGCTTTTCCTGGACTGTCCGCATGCAGAAGCACCTATTTCATTTCACGGCCTTGGCCACGGTCATTGCGGTCCAAATGACCGCCGCTGCACCCAATGCGGAGCTGGTGAAACAGACTGACCAAGCGTGGGAGGTGACGTGGAACCGCTTCTACCTTCCCAAAGTGCAGACGTTTGGCGATTACCTGAGCAGCTATGAAAAGGGCAAGGAACAGGCACATCTGCCGACAGCTGAGGAGGTGAAAAAGCAGTATCCGAACCCGTGTGGCTACAGCACGGGCATGGAGGATGGCGCGATTCTCGGCGGGGCGATGCTCAGCGTGCTGTGCGACCGCTTTGCGGTGACAGGAGACGAGGGACTGCTAGAGAAGGCGGCGGGTGTGTTTGCGGGGCTGAGGCGCTGCGCGACCGTGCATGGGGTGCGTGGCTTTGTGGCGCGCAATGTGTGCCCGGAGGATGGGCGGAGCGTGTATATCAACTCATCGCGAGATCAGGTGACGCACTTTGTGCATGGGCTGTGGCAGTATTACCGCAGCCCGCTGGCGGATGAGACGACGAAGAAGGATATCCGTGTGGTGCTGGCGGATGTGGCGGAGCGAATGCTTGCTTTTGTGACGCCGGAGAATGATTTTGATTTCTGCCGTGCAGATGGGACACGCTGCCCGCTGGGCATCTGCCGGATGTGGAATGTGCAGCCGCATGAAGCCGCACGGCTGCCGATGATTTATGCGACAGCGTGGGATGTGACGCGTGAAGAACGCTACCGCGAAGCCTGGAGGCGCTATGCGGCAGACGCCATCGCGCAATCAGCCGCGCCTGGTGAGAACAAGCCGGCCTATGCGCTGCTGCAGATGCAGTGCTCTCTGGAGGTGCTGCATGAACTGGAACCGGATGCCGCGCTGAAGGCCACGATTCATGAACGGATGATGCATGTGCGCGAGCTGGCGGCGAAACGTTTTGACAGTGTGCGGGCGCAGATTGCCAAGAAGAGCGCGGAAGAAATGCGGATGACCGGACCGGACTGGCGGAAAGTGCCTGAGTGGAGGAACCAGAAGGGCTACCCGAATCCGCAGTGGGGTCCGTTTCGCGAGATCTGGCATATCACGCGTGAAGCCGGGGAATCTGGGCTGATCCTGCTCATGGTTGAGCCCGGCGCGCTCTCCGAAGCGCAGCAGACCGCGCTGGCAGGACTGATCCGAGAGTTTGATTATGCGCACAACTCCAGCTGCGGCGTCATTTACCACCTGGCTGCGTACTGGAAGGCGCGCCGCAACCATCTGCTGGCCAACTGATATGACTCCGAACCGGATGAAAGGCCGCCTCTTTGCCACCTGCCTGTGGTTATCCGCCGTGCTGCCGTGTGTTTGCATGGCGGAAACGGGGGATGCACGTGACGTGCGTGTGATCCGCACCGCCGAGCAGGAGCCGCGGGCGGCGCTGCTGGGGCAGCCGAGTCTGGCGCTATGGAAGGAGAAGCATCTGGTGGCAGCGTACCAGCTTGGCATCGCTGGAAAGACGGACATGGGCAGCATTGATGCAGTGGTGTCCACCGACGACGGGCAGAGCTGGAGCATCCCCAGCACCATCTTTGACAGCACGGAGCGGCATGGGGCCATGCAGTTTGGCTACTGCAATGCGGTGCTGTACAAGCCGCCGGGACAAGAGGTGCTGTGGTGCTTTGCGATGCGCTGCCCACTGAACTATGCGGACAGCGAGGACTCGCACCTGGCCGCAGCGTACAGCGGTGACGGGGGGCGCTCGTGGAATCCCGTGGAGCTGGCGATGCATTACACGGGACCGCTGGTGATTCTGGGAGAGATCCAGCGGATCGAGGAAGACGGGCACCCGGTGTATGCGATGCCCGCGCACCGCAACACGAAGCGGGCTGATCCGCATGGCACGAGAGAGCATTTTGTGCTGCGTAGCACCAGCCTGATGGACTGGCACTTGGGTGGCTATGTGCCGCTGCCAAAAGGACGCGAGATGTTTCTGCATGAAGGACAGATCGCCGTGATGGATGCAAAGAAGGGGCAGCTGAAGATGGTGATGCGCACCTCGACTGGAGTGCCAGAGGGGAAGCTGATGGATGGAGGAGCGCTGAATCCGCCACGGGCATGGTCAAGCAATAGCGAGGATGGCGGGCGCAGCTGGAGCGTGGCGAAAGAAGAGCCGGAGCTGTGGAACACGGTCTCTGAAGCGTGGTATGGCCGCAGCGGAGATGGCAGGCTGCTGTATGTGTATAATGACGGCCCGACATTCAGCCGAATGGCGCTGCGATACAAAGTGAGCAACGCCTATGGCGTGTGGGGACCGGAGCGGACCTTCTTTGATGAGAGCATTCACAATTCCTACCCCACGCTGATCGAGGTGGCTCCGGGTGAATTTCGTGCGGTGTGGGACAGTGGAGATGCCAAACGCCACCGGCGTGCGATCCGCTTTGGCAAGCTGAGCCTACCAGACCTGAAACCGGCGGCTCCGTGAGGGGCCGCGTGACGCAGCGCCTTTCATTTCATCTTCTTTTTTACAGGCTGTTTATGACATACCCCCATCCCATCCTCCGTGCCCTCTTTGTGGCGCCGATCCTAGCCCTGAACGTCTTTGCCGCTGATGATGCGAAACTGGAGATCGATGACTCCGCGAAGAAGAAAGCGGCGGCACCCACTATCGCGCTGCCTGCGGATCAAAAGCAGAATGTGATCATCTACAAGGAACCGGGGCGCTATGGGGGCTGGCCTGCGAATCATGGGCTGTGGCAGTGGGGAGATGAGCTGGTGGTGGGGTTTACCTCCACGTGGTACAAGCAGACGACAACGGATCACCGTATTGACCGAACGAAGCCGAGTTATGAGATCCAGGCGCGCAGCGTGGATGGAGGCAAGACGTGGAAGACGGAAGAGAACCTGCCTTTTGCAGATCACACCCAGGAAGCCAAGCCCACACCACTGACGACGCCGTTTGATTTCACCGCGCCTGATTCAGCGCTGATGTTTCGCTTTGGCAGCCTGCATGCGGGCCCCTCGTGGTTTTACACAAGCCTGGACCGCTGCAAGACGTGGCAGGGACCTTACTCGTTTGCGGTGGAGGGAGTGGACCGCATCTGCACGCGCACAGATTTGATCATTCTGGGCAAACACGACTGCCTGATGTTCGGGAGCTGTGGAAAGAAGAACGATGGCAAGGAGGGGCGTGTGTTTTGCGCAAGGACGACGGATGGTGGACTGAGCTGGAAACTGGTCTCGCTGATCGGGCCGGAGCCGATGGAGGGCGGGTATGCGATCATGCCGTCATCACTAAAGTTGAAGGATGGGACGCTTTTGACCATGATCCGGCGTTCTGATCCGAAGGTGTCGGGGTTTATCGAAGCGTGGCGCAGTGCGGACATGGGCAAGACGTGGACGATGACCGGAAAAGCGGTGACACGAATCGGGGGCAATCCCCCTGCCCTGGTGCAGCTGCAGGACGGACGTGTGGCGGTGAGCTATGGCTACCGCCACAAGCCCTCGGGAATGCGGGCGTGCATCAGCGCAGATGGCGGAGTGACGTGGGGGCCGGAGATCGTGCTGCGGGAGGATGGGTTTGACGGGGATCTGGGGTATCCGCGCAGTCTGGTGAGGCCTGACGGGCGGGTGCTGACGGTGTATTACTACAACGGGCCGAAGGAGGATGACCGGGCGATCGAGGGGACGTTTTGGACGGCTCCATTGGGGAAATGAGAGAGGTTTGCGGATGTTGGCCAAGACAGGATGGAAGCCGCACTCGGAGAGTGCGGACCACTCCGCGCCGGGCAGTGCGGCAGGTTTGGGAAACTCGACCGCTTTTCCGCTAGGAAGAGCGATGTGGAGCGTTTGAGGTAGCATTCATGAAAACTCTTTTTTTCTCCCCGGCTTCCTGCCGTGTGATTTTCGCAGCCTGTGTTGCTTTGCTGGCGTGTGATTCTGCGTTTGCGCAGAGCAAGGCACCGAGCCTGCCAACGGGGATCAAGATGGAGAAGGACATCTCCTACATCCCAGATGGTGATGAGGCGCAGAAGCTGGACCTCTACCTGCCTGAGAAGACGGCGGAGAAACCCCTGCCGCTGATCGTGCACATCCATGGCGGCGGGTGGATGGGAGGAAGCAAGTTTCCGTGTGCGGTGGCTGGCATGGTTTTGAAAGGGTATGCGGTGGTGAGCGTGGAATATCGCTTCAGCCAGAAGGCGAAATTTCCGGCGCAGATCCAGGACTGCCAGGCGGCGATCCGCTGGCTGCGTGCGCACAGCAAGGAGTATCAGATCGACCCCGAGCATGTGGGAGTGGTGGGAGGGTCGGCGGGCGGGCATTTGTCCTCGCTGGTGGGCACGGCGGGCGGAAAAAATGCGTTTCCGAAAATCGGCGGCAATGATGAGCAGCCTGACCGGGTGCAGGCGGTGTGCGACATCTTTGGGCCGTCGGATTTCAGCACGGTGGTGCAGCAGGCGATGGAGGACAAAAATGTGAAGAACATCTTTGAGTTTAACACGCCGAAGGATCCGTATTCGGAGCTGATCGGAACGAAGCTGGATGACAAGGAGAAGGCGGATGCGGTGAGCCCGGTGCATTATGTGAGCAAGGACAACCCGCCTTTTCTGATCCTGCATGGCACGCATGACACGCTGGTGCCGTATGCGCAGAGTGTGGAGTTTGCCGAGGCGCTGAAGGCACAGGGGGTGGAAACGTGGCTGCAGACGCTGCCGGGATCCGGGCATGGCGGGCCTGCGTTTGGCAAACCAGCGGTGATCCAGCTGATGCAGAACTTTTTCGACAAATACCTCAAAGGTGCGGACGTGCCGATCGCGCTGGTGCCAGAAGCGTAGGTGGCGGTGGAGGCGCCGAAGCAGATCGGAAAGTAAACGGAGGCTCTTTGCCAGTCGCTTTTTTTCGCCCGGCCATTCACTTTTATCCAAGACCCCCATGCTCAAAATTTCCTCCTTCAGCGTCTTATTCCTGGCAGTCTTTGCTGCAACAGCTCCAGCCGAAGACTGGGGCGCCTACCAGATCGTGCCGGTCAGCGCGCCGGAGTACGTCCTCGAAGCTGTGGGTGGAACCAAGCCGGGAGATGTTATTTCCATTCAGAAGCCGAAGGGTGGAGCGAACCAGAAATGGATCATCCATCCCAAGGGAGAGGGATGGTATCAGCTGATGCCGACCTCGCAACCAGGGCTGGTGCTCACGGTGGCAAGCGGCGGCAAGAAGAATGGGGAGAAAGTCACCGTCGAAGAAGATCGAAAGGCGGGCGCGCAGCTGTGGTCGATCACGAAGCAGGAAAACGGCAGCTATGCGCTGGAGCCGAAGCATGCGCCGGGGATGGGACTGGATCATCTTGGCGGAAAAAAGGAGGCGGGGGCGAAGATCGACCTGTGGCAGCACAATCCGAATGACCAGCATCTGCAATGGCAGATCAAACCGCTGGCGGGCAGCGCGATCGCCGGAGCAGTGGCTGCGGAAGCTACGCCCAGCTATGTGCCGCCAGCGATCAAGCCGGAGGATATCCTGCCGGGGACGATCAAGCAGACGCAGTTTAACCAGAGCAAGGTGTTTCCGGGCACGGTGCGTGATGTGACGGTCTTTATCCCGGCTCAGTATGATGGCAGCAAGCCTGCGTGTGTGTATGTGAAGACGGATGGCTACAATGCGCGTGAGAAGACTTTCATGGAGACGCTAATAGCCACGAAGGAGATGCCGGTGACGATTGGCGTCTTTGTGAAGCCGGGAACGCTGCCGGCGCCGATGAAGGGCACGATGGACCGGCGGAATCGTGACCTGGAGTATGATGGTGTGGGCGATGAGAATGTGCGCTTTTTGCACGATGAGCTGCTGCCGTTTGTGGCGAAGGAGTTTGGGCTGAACCTTTCGACGGATGGGAATGACCGGTGCATCTCAGGCGGGAGCAGCGGGGGCATCGCGGCATTCACGGCGGCGTGGCATCGGCCGGAGGCCTTTAGCCGAGTGTATGCGGCGAGCGGAAGCTGGGTGGCCTTCCGTGGCGGACATGAGTTTCCGACGATGGTGCGGAAGTTTGAAGCCAAGCCAATACGCGCCTACCTGACGACGGCAACGCATGACATGGAGAACTGCGCGGGTGACTGGTATCTGCTGGATCTGGAGATGGACAAGGCGCTGAAGTTTTCCGGGTATGACTATCAGTTTCGCAGCATCGAGGGACGCCACGTAGCGGGCTATGCGGAGAACTATCTGGAGGCGATGGCCTTTCTCTGGAAAGGCTGGCCGGAGCGTGTGAAAGCGGGGCCGAGCGCACCGAGAGCGCAGGAGGTGATCGTACCCGGTGAGGGGTGGGAGCTGCTGGCGGAGGGCTTTAAGAGCACGCGCGGGCCTTCATGCAATGAGAAGGGCGAGGTGTACTTTGCGGATACGAGCAACAACAAGATTCACCGCATTGATGTGGATGGGAAGGTGAGCGAGTTCGTGAAGGATGTGAATGCGCACTGTGTGAGCGTGGGCGCGGATGGGAAGGTTTATACGATCTCGGAGAAGTCTGGGAAGCTGATGTCTTTTGATGCCTGCGGGGCTGGCAATGTGGTGATGGAGGACATTCTGGGGCACTCGATTTTAGCGATGCCAAACGGCAACCTGTACGTGACGACCAACGGTGAGAAGCCGAGGGAAGAGGGCACGGTGTGGCTGATCAAGGACGGGAAGAAGACGCTGCTGGACCGGGGAATCAAGTTTGCGACAGGGATGGCGTACCGGCCGGACCAGTGGCTGCTATCTGTGGCTGAAGGGCACTCGAAGTGGGCATACAGCTACCAGATCAACGACGATGGCACGCTGAAGAACAAGGAGCGCTTTTTCCATCTGCATGTGGCGGACTGGGATGATGATGCGGGGCCAGAGTGCCTGTGCTACTCGATCGAGGGAAGGCAGTTTATTGCGACGAAGAGCGGGGTGCAGATCAGTGCGGATGACGGTCCGACGCAGATCATTCTGCCGGTGCCAGACCGCAGCCGTGTGACAGCGGTGGCGATCGGCGGGAAGGACAAGGACACGCTGTATGCCTTCTGCATGAGCAAGATCTGGAAGCGGAAGATTTTGCAGCATGCGATGGGGGCGTGGAGCCCGTGGACGAAGATGAACGGGACGAAGCTGTGAGCCCACGATGAAACCTATCCTCCTGACTTTGCTCACCCTAGGGGCTGCGGCCATATCCGCAGAGCCACCCACGGCGACGACGCTTTCACCGGATGATTATGGCATCACGGCGAAGACGCCGCCGGTGATCAAGGTGGATCCGGGGCCGAGGTATTTTCCAAGACTGCGGACGTGGCAGGGCATACCAAGCATCGAGCGAACGGCGAAGGGCCGCCTGTGGGCCACGTGGTATGCGGGCCCCTTGAGCGAGGGGAGCAGCGGGAACTATGCTCTACTGGTGACCAGCAGCGATGACGGACTGACGTGGTCGGACCCTGTGGCGGTGTATGATCCCACGAGCTTCTTTGACGGGAGCACGGGGGATCCGCATGTGTGGATCGATCCGCAGGGGAGGCTGTGGTGGTTTGTGTTTCGGATTCTGAAGGTGAAACATGCGGATGGCATCCGGTCGGAGTGGGGCTTTTGCTGTGAGAACCCTGACGACCCGATGCCGAAGTGGAATGCGCCTGTGTTTGCGGGTTTTGGACTGGGGCTGAACAAACCGACGGTGCTGTCCAATGGAGACTGGCTGCGGCCGATCGACAACAGCCAGGAAGTCAAACAGGGGACGCGAACGCAGTTTTATGTGTCGCACGATCAAGGAAAGAGCTTTTCGTTTTTCTCGAAGCTGAGCATCAAGGACGTGTCCTTTGCGGAGCACATGGCGGTGGAGCGAAAAGACGGGAGCCTGCTGATGATGGCGCGGACGACGTATGGGATCGCGCAGGCGGAGTCGTTTGATCATGGAGCGACGTGGGTGAACGAAGGGCCGTTTACGAAGGAGCGCGGGGTGAACACGCGCTTCTTTTTGCGGCGACTCAAATCCGGCGCACTGCTGATGGTGGTGAATGATGTGCCACGCGGGCGTGACCGCATGACGGCGATGCTTTCCGAGGACGATGGGAAGACCTGGCCACACAAGCTCGTGCTGGATGAGCGCAAGCATGTGAGCTACCCCGACGGCACTGAAGGGGCGAACGGCTTTATTTATGTGACGTATGACCGAGGCCGCTATGAACTGGGAGAGCAGGAGATCCTCTTTGCGAAGATCACAGAGGCTGACATCAAGGCTGGCAAGCTGGTGAGTGAAGGCAGCAAACTGAAACAGGTGATCAGCCGTCTGGCGGACGCGCAAGGCGGCGTGCATCACACACGCGAGCCGCAGCTGATGGAGGAGGCTTTTGAGAAGAGCCGGGGGAAAACGAAGCCGTAGTGGAAGAATCACACATGATGACTGACATGAGATACCAAACACCTGCCTGCCTTGCGGCTTTCCTGCTTGCCTCATTCACGGGGCTGGCAGCGGATACGATCACGAACTCCATCGGCATGAAGCTGGTGCGCATTGAAGCGGGGTCATTTGTAATGGGGCAGAATGGACCGGCGGCGGATTACAAGATGACGAAGCACCCGGAGAAGTTTGATGATGCGGACTGGGATGAGAAGCCTGCGCATCGGGTGGTGATCACGCAGGCTTTTCAAATGGGCGTGACCGAGGTGACTGTGGGGCAGTACCGGCAATTCGCGCCGGGGTTTCATGCGAAGGAAGCGGATGACGCTGCTGTGAATGGTGTGACGTGGGATGAGGCGGTGAAGTTTTGTGAATGGCTCTCAAAGAAAGAGGACAAGACCTACCGGCTGCCCACCGAGGCGGAATGGGAGTATGCCTGCCGAGCGGGAACGACGACGCTGTTTAACACCGGTGACAGCCTGCCGGATGGCTTTCAGCCGTGGTGGAGCGACATCGGCTATGCGGAGCGTTATTTTACCGGTGGGATGATGCCGCAGCCCTACCGCAAAGGGGCGAAGACAGGTCTGCGCGTGGCACAGACGGCGGCCAATGCCTGGGGGCTGCATGACATGCATGGGAATGTGGCGGAATGGTGTCTGGACTGGTATGGGCCGTATGAAGCCGGAGAGCAGACGGATCCAGTGGGGCGCAGCGAGGGGAATTTCCGTGTCTTCCGAGGAGGGCATCATTCCAGCTTTGTGCGACTGCTGCGCTCGGCGAATCGCGCGGCATGGCTGCCGCAAACGGGCAGCAACCGGGTGGGTTTTCGTGTGGTGATGGGAGAGATGCCGGCTGGCAAGACGCTGGCACCTGCGCCACCGCCTTTGAATGCCCAGAAGGTGAGCCAGGGGGTGGCGGAGATCACGCCAGCGCCACAGGATGTGCCGGTTTTCATCGGACCGAAGCCGTATGTGAAGATCGAGAAGGATTCCTTCGGTCCGCTGTTTTCCAGTCACAATCACAGCCCTGGAATCGCGGAGTGTCCGAACGGTGATCTGCTGGCGGTGTGGTACTCGTGCGTGGACGAGGGCGGGGCTGAGCTGTGCAATGTGGCGAGCCGTCTGAGGAAAGGGGCGAAGGAATGGGAAACGGCATCGCCATTCTGGGATGGTGCGGATGTGAACGACCATGGGCCAAAGATCTGGTGGGATGGGAAAGCGACCTTGTATCATCTGGTGAAAGGTCGTGATGAAAACCTGGTGAGGACTTCAACAGATAACGGCGCGAGCTGGTCGGCGGCTCTTGTGCTGGAGCCCGCTGGTGAGTTTGGGAATCAGATGATCCGACTCACGGATGGGACGATGGTCATTACTCATGATTCGAGGCAGTGCAGCCTGGTCTTCAGCCGTGATGAGGGAAAGACCTGGGGCTTTAACGATGTGAAACAGCGGGCGAGTGATTTCAGGCCGGGTGGCAAAGGCTTCCGCCATCCGGGGATTCATGCGCCGATTGTGCAGCTGAATGATGGACGGCTGATGGCGTTCAGCCGTAATGATCCGCCGGAAGATCAGGCGAAGTTTGAGCTGAAGACGCCGATCAGCTACAGCAGCGATCTGGGAAAGAGCTGGACCTATGAGGCCAGTGAATTTTCGGCGATCAGCAGCGTGCAGCGTGCGGTGATGATCCGCCTGCAAGAGGGCGGCATTCTTTTGTGCAGCTTCACTGATCAGTGGCGTGACTGGAAGAACCGGAAGGGGATGAGCTTTAAATCGAAGGCTGGTGAGTTCACCGGCTATGGGATGTTTGCGGCGGTGTCTTTTGATGAAGGCAAAACGTGGCCTGTGCGACGGCTGATCACGCCCGGAGGGAAAGAGCGGTCTGTGAATGGGATTGACCGGGTGATGTTCACACTAAGCGACACAATGGCGGAGCCGTGCGGCTATCTCTCTGCGACGCAGACTCGGGATGGGAACATTCAGCTGATCACCAGCAAGAACCATTATGTTTTCAATCTGGCGTGGCTGAAAACCCTGCCGTGATCTCTTTTAATATGAACACCCGCATTTTTCTCGTCCTGCTCACCGTTTTCGTGCTGTCTGCTGCAGCAGAAGACACTCTGCCGAAAACGGCCGACACTTTTGATGTAGATGGTCACAAAGCCTTTCTCTACGCGGCCCCCGCCTCTGCACCCGGGAGGCCCTGGGTGTGGTATGCACCGACTTTGAAGGGCGTGTCTTTGGCTGGACGGAAGATGTATTTTGAGGCTTTCATGAAAGCGGGGATCAGCCTTGCAGGATATGACCTGGGAGAGGTGCGAGGCGCGCCGGGAAGCACAGCGAAGTTTTCGCTGTTTTATGAGGAGATGGTGAGGCGTGGATACTCGCCTAAGCCGATACTGCTGGGACAGAGCCGGGGCGGCATGATGACGCTGGCGTGGGCGTTTCGGAATCCGGACAAGGTACGTGCGTGGGTGGGCATCTACCCGGTGTGCAATCTGGCGAGCTGGCCGCTGAAGAACTCGAAGCCACAGACGCTGACTGATTACGGACTGTCTGAAGAGGAGCTGAATGGGAGGCTGAAGGAGTTTAATCCGGTGGACAATCTACAAGGATTGCTGGCGAACAAGGTGCCGATGTTTTCGGTGCACGGGGATTCGGATGTGGTGGTGCCCCTGGAGCTGAACACGTCTCTCCTGCAGGAGAGGTACAAGGCGGGCGGAGGGCAGATCGAGGTGAAGGTTATTCCAGGAGAGGGACACAAGGTGGGACCTTCATTTTTTGAGTGTCGGGAGCTGGTGGACTTTGTTTTAAAGCACGCCGATCACTGAGCACTTTATTTTCTAGCCGCCATGCATCGGACACTTCTCTTCACCTGCGCTGTTTTTTGGATGCTCCTCACCTGCGGAGCACGAGCCCAGCAGATCATTCTGCTGAAGCTGGATGATGTCATTGCACGACGGGTGGGGACGAAGCCAGTGTCCGACCGGTGGCTGAAGGTGCATGACTATCTGGTGGCGAATCAGATCAAGGGGTCGTTTGGGATCATCACGGAGTCGCTGGAAAAGGACAATGCGATGTATTTTCAGTGGCTGAAGGATGTGCAGGCGGCGGGGCAGATTGAGTTCTGGATGCACGGCTACCACATGAAGACGGCGAGCGAGCCGGGGGAGTTTGAACATGGGACTGCGGAGGAGCAGCGGGCGATTTTGGCGAAAGGCGAAAAGCTGGCGAAGGAGAAGCTGGGATTCACACTGCCGGCCTTTGGCCCGCACTGGAGCGGCACCACCGAGGCCACGGATGAAGCAATGGAGCTGGTGCCGGAGGTGACAATCTGGCTGTATGGGCCGGAGAAGCCGAAGTACTACAAGCGGCTGAGCATCCCGCGAGTGATGGCGCTGGAGAACCCCACCTTTGTGCCGGACCTGGAGAAGTTTAAGACCTTCTATGAGGCGAAGGCGGCGAAGCGGGAGGTGCTGGTGCTGCAGGGGCATCCTGATCAATGGGATGACAAGCGCTGGGCGGGCTTTACCGGGATTATTGAATTTCTGAAATCGAAGAACGTTCAGTTCATGACGCCCTCCGAGTATCTGAAGAAAGTCCAAGCGAACCAGCCATGAGAATTTGTTTACTGGTCGCCGCACTGGCCCTGAACACCATACACGCGGCAGAGCCGCCGAAGCCGACGCATGCCGATGTGGCGTATGGTGCGCATGCGCATCAACTGATCGACATTCACCTGCCGCCGAAAGGCGAGGGCCCCTTCCCTGCCCTGCTCTGGTATGGCGGGATCTGGAAGGCATCCAAACATGCGGTGGATGTGAACCGCTTTTTTCCGCATGGGATTGCAGTGATTGCGGTGGAGGTGCGGACGATGGAGGATGCGACCAAGGACAAGGTGAAGGAACCGATCTCCTATGTGCTGGAGGATGCGATGAGCGCGGTGAAGTTTGTGCGCGAGAACGCGGCCAAGTGGAACCTCAATGCGGGCAAGATCGCGCTGGGGGGAGGATCGCAGGGGGCACTGCCGGCGCTGTATGTGGGCTGCAAGGCACCTGAACTGGTGACGTGCGTGGCGGCGTACCGCTGCCAGCCGACGATCGACCCGAAGAGGATGCAGGAGTGGGTGCCTGGGGTGCAGTGGGGTGCGCCGGCTCTGGGCTGCAGCTTTGAGGAATCTCTGAAACGCCGTGATGAACTCCTGCCGGTGATTCAGAAGTGGTCGCCGGACTGGCTGCTGAGCAAGAGTGCCGCGCCGATGTATTTTGAGAACGAGTGGGGCATGACGAAGCCGGATGACATCGTGGAGACCAAGGTGGACAGCAGCGGGAAGAAGACCGAAGTGCACAAGCCCCTGACGCAGAACAACTACGATGTGCACTCGCCCGCGTGGGCCGTCGGATTTCAGAAACTGGCACTTGCGGCAGGTGCCGTCTGCCATGTGAAGTATCCGGGTCATCCCACCGAAGGGTATTACGACATCTGGAATTTTATTATCAAACAACTGACATCCAAACCATGAAGACACTGCTGACCTCCCTGATCTGCCTGATCTCAATCATTTCCTTTGCCGAAGAAGCACCGCTGGCAGCGGTGCAGGCGGCAGATGATGCGCGTGTGGCCGCAATGAAGGCGCCGGATCGTGAAAAGCTGGGAGCCATTTTTTCGGATGAACTGCGCTACGCCCATTCGACGGGTGTAGTGGACACAAAGACGTCGTTTATTGATGTGCTGGTGGCGGGCAAAACGAAGTATCAGGAGATCGATTATGTGGAGAGGAAGTTTACGTTTCCAGCACCGGGGATCGCGCTGATGACGGGAAGTGCGAAGCTGAAGATCGGGACGGAGGCAGGCACCCTGGAACCGACACTGGCGTTTCTGGCGGTGTGGAGACTGGAGAATGGAAAGTGGCGGTTTCTGGCGTGGCAGTCGTGCAAGCTGACGCCGCCGGGGGCTGCCGCGAAGTAGATTTCATGGAGGGAGTGCTTCCTGGCACAAGGAGTAGGGCGGGGCTTTTAGAGAACGCTGCTGGTGGTTTCTGGGTGTGGCGCAGTGCTGGGTTTGCTTTCCGGTTTTTGCTAACCGCAACCCAGGGCGGCGCTCGCTTAGGCTCGCTTGCCCTGGGCTATATTACGTCGCCCTTTCAGGGCTAGCGTGGGAAACGGAGTGAATGGTGTTTGCGGAGCGCCGCACAGGGGATTCCCTTCGGGGCTGCGCAGGTGCGGGCTACTATGGCCGGCGCATATGCGGAATGCCCAAGGCATAATGGGATGACGAATGACTCCATCCAGAGGATGCAATGATGAGCAGGGGCGCTACGAAAGGCGCACGTGCAGGGTCTGCGTCAAAGATGCGCATGCAGGGTTCAAGATTCTGCATGTGGTGGGGGATCATTGTGGATAAATGAGGTGGCGGAGGGTGCGTTAGAGGCGATTGCAAAGGCCTCTGGTCTGAGTCGCTTTTTATTCGACATGAAACTGCTTTTTCTACTTCCCCTCCTAGCCACTGCGAGCCTGGCGGCTGAGCCTCATCTGCCCAAGGGAACGAAGGCGCTGGCCTCGGCTGCGAAGAAAGGACACGGGCCACTGGCACTGGTGAACCTGAACCACCATGTGCTGGGACATGCTAAGGTGTTTGGCGGCAAGGAGGACGATTTGTTTGTGGCGGGCTACGGGGGACCGCAGGCGGTGCATCTGTTCCGATGGGTGGATGCGGCGGAGACGGGAGCGCCGGTGTTTGCGCAGCCGGTGGAGGTGAAGTGTGCGTTTAAGGACAAGGGGAGTGTGTTTCAGCGGAAGGATGGCGTGATCATCGGTCTGTGGATCGACAAGGATGCACTGGTGACGACGGAGTTTGACCGGGAGAAGGTGGAGTTTCGGGAAACGAAACGCACGAAGCTGCCGGGCGCAGTGAAATCGCCTGGGAGCCTGGGGGTGCTGGTGAATGCGGATGGCGGATATGATCTGGCGTTTGAGATGTCGAATGGCGGCAAGGGCGCGGAGGGGAGCCCGAACACGGAGGAGTGGAGGCCGTACAACTCGTCGGGCATTGCTGTGGGGGAGCTGAGGTATCGCTACCTGATGGGAGTGACGGCAGACGGCAAGGCGAGGCAGATCACGGCGACGAAGAACGAAGTGTATTTTTCGATGCATGGCGTCACGGCGATCAACCTGGGGAAAGGACACGAGCGGGATGTGGTGACGGGATCGCGGCAGGGGAATCTCGTACATTATCACAACACAGCGCCGAGCGGATTTGAACTGGAGAGGAAGCGGCTGATCGCGGGTGAGGATGGGAATGCGCTGCGGCATCCAAGCATCAACCCGAGTGTTTGCGCGTATGGCGGCGGGCTCATTGCCTGCGGTGAGGGATCGCCGTATTTTTACCGGTTCACGGGGAAGTTTACGAAAGCAGGAGCGCCGATTTTTACGGAGCCGGTTTCGGTATTGCAGGAACACGCGGACCTGTATGCCGGCACGCTGCCCTCTCCGACGACGGTGGACTGGGATGGGGACGGGGTGCTGGACATTCTGGCGGGAAATTCGGAGGGGTTTGTGCTATTCTTTAAAAACACCGGCAGCAATGAGGCTCCGACGTTTCTACCCGCGACGCGCGTGAAGGCGGGCGGACGAGAGATTCAGGTCCAGGCGGGCTATGCCGGGAGTTTGCAGGGGCTGCAGGAAGCGCGGTGGGGGTACCTCTCGCCGAATGTGATCGACTGGAACGGGGATGATCTGCCGGATCTGATCACTGGTGACATCACGGGCAACTACCTGATTTATCTGAATCGTGGTACGAAGACGGAGCCGAAGCTGGAGGTGGCGCATCCGATTTATTGCGACGGGATGGATCTGCACGGCATGTGGCGATGCCGTGCGGCGCTGGCGAAGATGGGTGAGCGTGTGGCACTCGCGATCGTGGACGGGGATGATCACTTCCACCTGTACTGGCGGATCGATGACTACAATGTGGAGGATGGCGGAAAGCTGCTGCTGGAGGATGGGAAGCCGATAGGCGCGAGCGGTGGCGTGGGAGGGATGAGCGGGCGCTGCAAGCTGGACTTCTTTGACTGGAACCAGGATGGCAAACTGGATTTTGTGATCGGGACGGGACGTGTGTGCTGCATTCCTGATCGTGCAACGGGGTACCCTATGGCGGCGCTGGGGCAGAACCCGGTGGTGGGCGGACTGGTGGGAAAGCTGGTGGATTCCGCACTGCCTGCGAAGCTGAAGAAGACGCTGGGTACGCCGCTGGTGATGCTGAACAGTGGAACAAATGAAGCGATGCGCTTTGCGAGGCCGCTGACGTTTCAGGATGAGGAGGGCAAGGTGGTGCAGCCCGGTGGCGCGCATGAGACAGGAGCTGTGGGCACGATGCTGGGCGGCAACGGGCCGAATTTGCTGATCTGCAATGAGGCCGGACGGATGTTTCTGCTGCCGGGGAGAAAACTGCAAACGAAGCCGTGAGGTTTACACGATGCGCAGTCGAAAACTGGTCTGTATGTCAGAGACGACTGCCATGATTTGCGGAGACTAGGCCGTGTTTGAAAACCCTCAAGAGCCATATCTGAGCCAGTCGATGACGGAGGCAAACTGAATGAGGGAGAGGAAGTGGCGAGCAAGCTT
>NZ_JACHIG010000016.1 GCF_014203095.1 Prosthecobacter vanneervenii
GCTCCCACCATGCAAAGCGTTGGGTTTTCATCGACATGTCTTCTTGCCTCGATGCACCCAATTTGCCAATCGACAGGTTTTCAAACACGACCTAGGTTCACGAGCATGGGCTGCATATCCTTGCCGGCC
The DNA here is from genome assembly GCF_014203095.1 of Prosthecobacter vanneervenii. Taxonomy (NCBI): domain Bacteria; kingdom Pseudomonadati; phylum Verrucomicrobiota; class Verrucomicrobiia; order Verrucomicrobiales; family Verrucomicrobiaceae; genus Prosthecobacter; species Prosthecobacter vanneervenii. The sequence goes on from NZ_JACHIG010000016.1 coordinate 130, forward strand.
TTGACGAGCTTCCAGTCTCCCTGCCGTACGGCCTGCTGCACGCCAAAGCGGAAGTAGAGCTCGCGGGGGGCCAGCTTGTCGGTCTTGCCCTCCAGCAGCGGGAGGAGGTTCACGCCATCGAGCGGTATGCTGGTGGTGGCACCAGCGGCGGCGAGTGCGGTGGGCAGAATATCAAGCTGGATCACGGGCTCGTTGCTCACACGGCCAGCGGGGATGTGGCCCTTCCATGCGGCCAGCCAGGAGACGCGGATGCCGCCCTCCCAGACGAACCACTTGTGCCCGCGCAGGCCGCCCATCTCGGCGTTTTGGTAGGCACCGCCGTTGTCGCTGAGGAGGAAGATGAGGGTTTTTTCCTCCTGCTTGAGCGCGCGCAGCCTGGCCATGACGGTGCCGATGGCTTCGTCCGCCTCGGCGGCGAGCGCCGCGTAGGCGGCATCGTGCTTGGAGAGGTGTTTGAACTTCTCCAGCCACTTCTCCGAGGCCACGTGTGGCGAGTGCACGGCATTGAAGGACATGAGCAGGAACCAGGGCTTGCCTTGATTCGCCTCAATGAAGCCTGCGGACTCCCGCGCATACACGGGCGAGGTGATGGGCTCTCCGGGCAGCTCATTGATCAGGTCTTTGCCTCGATAAAAGGAAGGTCCTTTGCCTTCGCCGAGATTCCCCACCGTGCCGACTGAGTAGTCAAAGCCGCGCGCTGCTGGAAGAAACTCCGCGCTGGTGTCTCCGAGATGCCACTTGCCCACGATGCCGGTGCTGTAGCCGGCGGATTTCAGGTGCTGGGCGAGGGTGGTCTCGCTCAGCAGAAGTTCACGGCCTGCTTTGGTGGGGTTGGCATCATGGCCGGTGCGCGCCTGATAGCGGCCAGTCATGAGTCCCACACGGCCTGGAGAGCATACACAGCCGGAGGAGTAGCCTTGCGTAAAGCGCACTCCGCTGGCGGCCAGCGCATCCATATTGGGTGTGGGGGCCATCTTTCCGCCATAAGCGCCTGGTTGCGCCCAACCCATGTCATCTAGGTAAAAGATGAGAATGTTGGGCTTGGTGGCATCCGCTGCAGTGGCATAGAGCGGCGAGATGACGGAAATGAGGAGCAGCGGCAGCAAGAAGAGCTTCATGTGAGCGCTCTCCGAACGATGCAGCAGGCGGAATGTATCAGCGGATCGGCGCAGGCTTTGCCTCAAGCTTGGTTTCTGGCCTGACCTCAGGCGTGGGAGAGGGCCGGGGGCGCGGGGCTGGGAGGAGTCCGGCGGCTACTTTCACCGCATCGGCCAGTTCGTCGAGCTGCTCGCGGTCGGTGATCTTCTGGCTCTGAGCGTCCTGCACGTAGATGGCGTCGATGGCCACGCCCTTTTCCGTGCTGATGCGCGCGTGGGTGACGTTGTGCCCGAGGCGGCCGATGGCCATGAAGAGATCGTAGAGAAGGGCCAGGCGGTCAACGAGCTGCAGCTCAAGCACGGTGTGGTCCGGCGAGAGGTTGTTGTTCACATAGACACGCTGCGGGATCTCATCGCCGATGGCATCGAGCATGGTGGCGGACTTGCCAAGCTTCTGGGCGATGGCCTCGCCGAAGTCAAAGGTGCGGCCGCTGAAGGCCTTGCGCACGGATTCCTCGATTCGGTTGCGTGCGCTCTTGGTGGTGACGGCGGCGAAGTTCGTGTTGCAGACGCGGAAGGTGTCCAGCACGAGGTGATCGGCGCGCTGGTAGAGGTCTGCGCTGAGGATGTTGATGCTCTCCGCCGCGAGGGCACCGGAGATGCGTGCCAGGAGCAGGTGGCGGTCCCAGCAGACGACGGTGAGCTCGCTGTAGCCCTGATCCACGTGGTCCTCCCAGACCATCACCGGCAGGAGGCCGGCGGCAGCTTCCTCGTGGATGAGCTGCTCAAAAAAGAGGCGGAACTGGCGCAGGTGTCTGGCGATGAACTCAGCCTCGCGGAAATTGAAGTAGGAAGGCGGCATGTGCCGGAAGTGCGCGTCCACTTCCGCCTCGTAGCCGGAGCCCATGAGGCGCAGCACCTGCTTTTTCAGATCCACCAGGGGCACCTGCACCTGGCGCATGAAGTCAGCAGGTGCATTCATAAAGCGCAGCGCGCTGTGGTAGAGCTGGCGGATGGACGCCTCCTTGTAGCCGGACCAGCTCTTGTCGCTGGTGCCCTTGGAGTCCGCGTAGGTCATGAGCAGCAGCGTGTCCAGATTCTCCTTGGTGCGGACGATGTTGACGAATTCCTCGATCACCTGCGGGTCATCCAAGCTCTTGGTGGTGGCGGTGCGGTACATCAGGAGGTGATTGTCCACCAGGAAGAGCAGCAGGCGGCGGCGCTCTCCCTTGACCTGCAGGCGGCGCGCCACGGCAGCGGCCAGGGTGGTGCTTTCGTCGCTATGCGTCTTTTTGTTGGCGGCGCGTCCGGCGTCATGCAGCAGCAGCGCGAGGTAGAGCACGTAGGGCTGGTGCAGGTCGTGAAAGAGCTGCTGGAAAAGCTCCACGCCCTTGAGGTTGGGGTCGCTGAGTTCATCAAGCTTGTCGATGGTGCGCAGCGTGTGCTCGTCTGCGGTGTAGAGGTGGAAGAACTCATGCTGCACGAGGGTGGTGAGCGCACCAAACTCCGGCATGTAGCGTCCCAGAAAGCCCACGCGATGCATCTGCCGCAGGGTTCGTGCGGCATCCCCCTTGTGGGAGAGGATGGTCTCAAAAGTCTCGCGGTTGGTCTTGCTGTAGCGGAAGCTCGTGTCCACGAGGCGGAAGTTGTCCTGGATGAGCTGGAAGAGGTCCGGACTCAGGCGCAGGTGACGCTTTTGTGTATGGAGGAAGAGGCGCATCATCCGCTCCGGATCGTCCTTGAAAATGGAGGGACCCTCTGCGTACACGCGCTCGTGCTTGCGCTGGAAGCCGTCAAAGCTCTCCTGCTGCTTCTCCGCTTTGCGCCGGGCCATGAAGTTCATGAGCTTGCCTTTGCTGCTGGTCTCCAGCGCCTGGAGGTGAAAGCGGTCCATCACCTCGTTGCTGCGCTGCAGGATGTCGCGGGTGGCGGTGTAGTACTCGTGCATCAGCGCCTCGATGCGGCGGAGGATGCGCTTGTGGCGGTAGCCGAGATTGGTGGCCACGGGGCCTTGCAGACGGAGCGTCAGCAGGTCCTCGGCGCGCTTTTCGGTGTAGTGCATTTCATTGCGCACGCGCAGGATGAAGTCATACCCCTGCTCCACCTCCTTCCAGCCTTTCTTGGAGATGAGGCCCAGCGTCACCAGATCCTTTGGGTTCAGCGTGCGGTGGCGCGCGTAGGTCATCCAGATGAGGTTCTGGTAGTCGCGCAGGCCGCCGCAGCCGTTTTTCACATGCGGCTCCTGCACAAAGGGGGTGTTTTCGTACTTCGTGTGCCGGGTGCTCAGGTCAATCTGCCGGAGCTTCAAAAAGTCCGCCTCCTGCCCCTCCATGCACTCCTTGTCAAAACGGGCGCGAAATTCCTCCCACGCCTGCTTCTGCCCGGTGATGAAGCGTGCCTCCATCAGCGCGGTCTTCGTCTCCATGTTCTCATTGGCCAGCTTGATGCACTCGCCCACGGAGCGGGAGCCGTGGCCCACCTTGAACTTCAGATCGTAGAAATAGAGCAGGTAGTCGCGGATGAGCTGCACCACATCATTGGAGACCTTGCCGCTGTTTCCTGGAAACATGAAGGTCAGATCCACATCGCTGCCGGGGCTCATCACCCGCCGCCCGTAGCCACCGTGGGCGATGACGCTCACGTTCAGCTTGGCGCGGGCCTCTGCCGGCAGTGCTGCCACGCTTTCATCCCACAGGATGCGCACGAGGAGATCGATCATGTCCGAGCGCATGCGGCAGATCTCCGCACCACTGAAGCTGCCGGTGCGGTGGCGCTGCTTGATGCGCTGCTCTTTGATTTTGAGGAAGCGCTTGGCCTGGCGCAGCGTCTCTGTGCGCCCGCGTGGCAGCTTGTCCTCAGGCGGGAAAAATTTCTGCGCGATCTTGTTCAGGTGGCGCAGGTAGTCGCGTTCGGTCATCTCGGCGGAGGAGTCAGTAGGTGATCAGGGCGTGGACCGGGCCGGAGGTGCTCACGCGCTGGCGGCCGCCGAGGAAGGAGAGCTCGATGAAAAAGGTGCTGCCGACCACCTGCCCGCCGGCTTGCTGGATGAGATCCAGCGCTGCGCCTGCGGTGCCGCCCGTGGCCAGCAGGTCATCCGCCAGCAGCACGGTCTCCCCTGGGGCGATGGCATCCAGGTGCATCTCCACGGAGTTGGTGCCGTATTCCAGCGTGTAGTCCACGCCACGGGTCTTCCAGGGAAGCTTGCCCTTTTTGCGCACCGGGATGAAGCCTGCCCCGAGGCGCTCGGCGATCAGCGCGCCAAAGATGAAGCCGCGTGCGTCGATGCCCACTACCTTGTCCACCTCCGTGAGCCCCGTGGCCTCGATCATGCCATCGATCGCCTGCGCCAGCAGTGTCGGATTCGCCAGCACGGGGGTGATGTCCTTGAAAAGGATGCCGGGCGTGGGGAAATCTGGCACGTCACGGATGGTGCTGCGGATGCTGTCGAGGATGTCGGGAGCCATGCCTGCCGATCATGGAGGAGATGCGGGGATGCGCAAGCTTCATGCGGGGCCGGGGAGGATTCAGGGGAATTGCGTTGTTAGTCTGAAACTTCCGAGTGTGCCCTTGACGCAAATTCCGTGCATGGCGCCTGCCGAGGCTGACCGCCAGCCACCACAAAATAGGAGCATCCGCGCACCAGAGAGACAATCTCAACCATCGCCTTCATCCTTGCAGAAACGGCGTTGGGCCACGAGTATCCGCCTCCCCCACCTATCTTCATGCCCGCCTCCCTCCAGTTTCTGCTTGCCGCCACGCTCGTCTTTGCGAGCGCTGTGGTGCAGGCGCTGATGGCGCTGAAATCTGGTGCCTGGAAACGCACGCGTGGCCAGGTGGTGCTCATCGCGCTGGGGTTTGTGCTGCAGACGGGCTTTATCTACCTGCGCGGGCAGGAGGTGCGGCAGTGCCCCATCCGCAGCCTGCCGGATATCCTGATCTTCATCGCTTGGAGCATGGTGCTGCTGTACTTTCTGGTGGGCCCGGCCTTCCGCCTCTCCCTGCTGGGGGTCTTCACCGCGCCGCTGGTCAGCATTCTGCACGTGCTGGCGCTGGCACTTGGCTTTGCCGCCTACCCGCCCAAGGGGCCCATCAATGCCATGGTGGAGCTGCACATCGCCCTGGCCCTTATTTCTTACGCCTCCTTTGCCCTGGCCTGCATCACGGGGGTGATGTACCTCGTCCAGGAGCGCATGCTCAAGCGTCACCAGATCGGCGGCCTTTTCTATCAGCTACCACCCATCCAGGGGCTGGCGCAGGCCATCCAGCGCATCGTGCGCCTGGGGCTGCTGCTGCTGAGCATCGCACTGGGGATCTCCTTTGCCCTGCACCTGCCCATGACCAAGACCGGGCATGTGGTCTTTGCCTGGATCGTGTGGGGGCTGTATGCGGTGATCTCCCTGCTGATGTGGAAACATTTCACCTCGCCCCGCCGGACGGCCTGGCTGGCGGTCATCGGCTTCATCCTGCCGTTCATTTCCTTGTGGATCGTCACGCATGCCTGAGCCGACTGACAGCCACAACCGCAGCGGCCTCGTCTGTGTGGGCCTGAACTACAAAACCACGCCGGTGGAGGTGCGTGAGCGTCTGGCCTTCCCCGAGGCCCAGGTGCCGGATGCCGTGCAGCAGGTGCGCGGGCTGCCGGGCTTTGAAGAGTGTGTGGTGCTCAGCACCTGCAACCGTGTGGAGCTCTATGCCACGCACGGTCTGCCCAGCGGCCGGGACGGCCACGCCGCGCTGCGCGACTACCTGGTGCGCCGCTTTGAGCTGCAGCCCGAGCATGCCGAGGCGCTGGTGCTCTACAATCTCGACTCCGCCGAGGCCGCACGGCATCTCTTCCGCGTGGTCAGCGGGCTGGACTCCATGGTGCTGGGAGAGACGGAAATCTTTGGCCAGGTGAAGGCGGCGTACAAGCTGGCTCTGGACACCGGCACCACCGCCCGCTCCCTCAACAAGCTCTTCCAGCAGGCCTTCACCGTCGGCAAAAAGGTGCGCAATGAGACCACCATTCAGCGCGGGTCCACCAGTGTGGGAAGCGTGGCCGTGGATCTGGCGGAGAAGGTGCACGACCTGAAGGAGTGCCGTGTCATGCTGGTGGGTGCCGGCGAAATGAGCCGCACCTGCGCGCAGAGCCTGCTCTCACGGGGTGCCAAGAGCATCATCGTCTCCAACCGCAGCTACGACAAGGCGGTGGAACTGGCCACGGAGATGAAGGGACGCGCGATGAAGTTTGATGAATGGGAGCACGCCCTGCATGAGGTGGATGTGATCATTTCCAGCACCAGCGCGCCGCACTTTGTCATCAAGCCTGAGCAGATCGAGCAGGTGATGCGCAAGCGCCGCTGGGAGCCGCTGCTGATCATCGACATCGCCGTGCCGCGAGATGTGGACCCTGCGGTGAATGAGATCGAAGGTGTGTACCTTTACGACATCGACGCCCTCCAGGCCATCGCCGATGAAGGCCGCCGCGAACGCGAACGTCAGCTGGCCTCCTGCGAGCGCATCATCGAGGAGCAGCTGGAAAAATATGGATTCACCCGCCCTGGTGGCACGGTGGCCATGGCGTAGCCCGGTTCTCCACAATTCTGTCCGCCACGGCTTGGCCAGATGGAAAAATAGTCCTTGCGGTTAACGGTAGGACAAACAGATTAGCTAATCTCATCCACATCCTCGGTGATTTGTGCGAAAACACTTCGCGGTCACATCTTACCACTGGGCTGATCTAGGTGCCATGAATCCAGCGTAAAAGCTTTGCTGTGGCGAGGTCTTCGTGCGGAGGGAGTCCTATCAACGACCAAAACCACGTCTCTCTGTGTCCGGCCCGATATTCAACACCAATCCCATCTTCGCGTTTTCAGACAACAAGAGCCTCCTTTTGAAAATGGAGTTCGTGCCCCCAGTCAGTGCGGTAACAAACGGAGTCAGACCTATCAAAGAGGCCGCTTTCTCGCTCGAGGAAAAGCAAAGTGGGCAAGTTCTCTGGAAGCGTCAGTTCGGGCGCGGAATTTTCGCAAGGGCGCTGTTCATATCTGACAACGGCTGGTCCGTCCTGCATCTCGGACGCGATCATCCGCGTTTGCACGTCATCAACCCGGCCGGCGAGGAGGTGCTGATTGTTGCCATTGAGCACGCGCTTTGCAGTCGTCCTATGCGCCCAGCGCTCTGGAAGGGCCCGTGGGAGGTGTGGTCCGACAAACACGTTATGATCACGTCGGTGGGCACCTTCTGGACGATTGGTGCACGAATACGGTTTGAGCAGATTGGCTCCCAGACGTTCTTCATCTGTCGGACCAGATCGGGACGGTATTTGGTCCTCGACCTGAATGGCGCGCGTCTCCTCAGTGAGGTGGAATTGCCGCCCGAACTGGTGCCACTGCTGCGGCCCTCAGACCAGTGCTGGGCCTTGGATATACTGACGCAGGTCAGCAGGGAGCGTGCTGCGCTCGAATGTGCCATTGAATGCGCTGACGGGGGAAGCCTTTCGCCGCCCGATATGGATGACTTATATAGCAACTTCGAAATCGCGCTACGGATCTTGCGTCAGGACAACGTCAAAAAAGCTGCGGAAGTCCTCAAGGAGCTGCAGGATTTTCGCGGTCCCGTGTATCAACGAGGAGTTTATCCTGCGCTCGAAATGAACGGCGGTGAGTGGCAGTATGATCCGGCGCGCGAGTGGATACACCTGACCATGTTTGTGACCGGAGTGAAGCCAAGAGGTCTGGCTTGCAGATGGTTTTGCGAGACCGATATCGGGACAGGAGCCCGCTTTCGTGAGCTGCCTGAATGCATTCCCGATAGAGACCGGATTCTGAAATCCTTGAAGCCTGGAATGACATTCGATGCGGTGATCAGTCGTGTGGGAGCCCCGAGCGCCCTTCTGAGGCATTCCGAATTGGAGGACGAACTTCCGTTCGAGGAACAAGCACAATACGAACGCTGGGACTACGATGAACTCGGCGTTGATGGGAAGCCGCATTCATGGGGACTGATCTTCAGGCTCTCAAACGTGGAATCCGTGCAGCAGGATCCTTCCAAGCCTTGGAGTCATTCCTTTCGTTTTAAAACGACGGAAGAATGCACGCCTGTGCTGCATGCGGTTAAACGCATCCGCTGGACGAAAGCCTATCGCGAAATCCGAGAAGGGCGTTACTGAGCGAGGGCAAGCCCTCCTCCAACAAAACAATAACCCTTCCGCAGTTGTGCCTGCCTTGCGCATCATTGTGCCGCTGTTGGCAGAGTGGACCATGGGCGTAATAAGGGAGCTGATGTCATGGTAGGTTAGTGCGGAAACCTACTGACTCCGCTCCGCACCATGAAAATGCATCGTCTTTGCACCGGCAATCACAGCAACCTCTTCACCACCGCCCAGGGACGGCGTGATTTTCTGCAGGTCGGCGCCATGGCGGGGCTGGGCCTTACACTGCCGCAGATGCTCAAGCTGCAGGCGGCGGAGCAGACGCTGGCCATGCCGGCGGTGGAGACGTTCCGGCCCATCGCCACCTCTGTCATCCACATCTACCTGCCCGGCGGCATGGCGCAGCATGAGTCCTGGGACCCCAAGCCGTTTGCGTCTCCGGATTATCGCGGCCCTTTCAGCCCGGTGAAAGGGGTGACGGGCGAGTATGTCGGCGGGCAGTTTGTGAACATCGCCAAGATCTTGGACAAGATCACGCTTATCCGCTCCGTGACGCACGGAGAGGCGGCGCACGAGCGCGGTACGCACAACATGTTCACCGGTTACCGCCCCAGCCCGGCCATCAAGTTTCCCAGCTTCGGTTCCATCATCTCCCATGAGCAGGGCTCTCGGAACAATCTGCCGCCTTACGTGGCTGTGCCGGGCATGATCGCGCCTGATCAAGGCAGCGGCTACATGAGCAGCGCCTTTGGTCCCTTTGCCCTGGGCAGCGATCCTGCTGACAAAGGCTTCACCGTGCGCGACCTCGCCTCGCCCAAGGACATCGACGCCAAACGCTTCGAGCGCCGTCGCAGCCTGCTCTCCTCTGTGGACGAGCACTTTCGCACCACCGAGAAATCCGACGGACTCAGCGCCATGGACAACTTTTACCAGGCTGCCTACAGCCTGATCAGCTCGCAGAAGGCACGGGAGGCCTTCAACCTTGATGCCGAGCCCGCCAAGCTGCGCGATGAATACGGCCGCAATGCCGCCGGCCAGCGCTTCCTGCTCTCCCGCCGTCTGGTGGAAGCCGGGGTGCGCATGGTGTCTGTGAACTTTGGCAGCTGGGATCACCACTCCAACATCAAAGGTGCTTTCGAGAGCCAGGCCCCGCAGTTTGACGTGGCCTTTGCCCGTCTCATCAAGGACCTTGATGAACGTGGCATGCTGGACACCACGCTGGTGCTGGTCAGTTCTGAGTTTGGCCGCACGCCGCGCATCAACAGCACGAATGGGCGCGACCATTATCCGCGCGTCTTCTCCGTGGCCATGGCCGGCGGCGGGGTGAAGAAAGGCTTTGTCTATGGGAAGTCCGACGCCCTCGGCGGCGAGCCCGATGAAAACCCTGTGGGTCCCGAGGATCTGGCCCGCACGATGTACCGCCTGCTCGGCATCAATGCCAGCAAGCGCATCGTGGTGGAAAACGTCCGCCCTGTGGACATCGTCAACGGGGGGCGGTTGATCCAGGAAGTGATCGCGTAAGGCGTCCACACTTCTCTGGCAAGCTCAGGCGCTCCTGTTTGAGGTACGCCGGGTCGTGCTTTGAAAAATGCGGAATCCGCAATCCTGCGCTTTTCACGGCATCAAAAGTGCGCATTCTCCATGTGGCTCGGATTTGAACCTACATGGAAGCAGTCAACATTCAGTTCGCCCCAGCAACGGGCACCGAGGAAGAATGGAATGAGGCGTACGCGCGCCTCGCCGATTACTTCCGCTCGTACCAGCTGCACAACCGGATCCGCCGTACCCAGCTCATCCTGGAGACGCTGCGCAATGCGGCCAAGGCGCATGCGCAGGACCCGACCCGCACACCCACGGCGCACTCCATCGAGCAGGCGCGCCTGATGCTGCGGGAGTGGCTGGGCTCCATTTACAGCGATCTCAATCTCAGCGAGGCGCAGCTGGAGGCCACGGGCCGCCTGGGCTTCCACCTGGCGGGCGGTCCCTCGCGCTGGCCGCAGTTCTTCCTAGATGAAAAAAACATGCCGGACGACATGGCCGAAGCCATGCGCTCAGCCATTCGCACCTCCGGCCCCGGCATGCAGGTCAGCAAGATGACGCCGCGAGACATCGACCTTGGCATGTTTACCGATGTAGCTGACGACACCTTTGACCGCCTCGGCCGTCATCCCATCCTGCGCTACTCCGTCCTGATCATCATCGTGGGCAGCGTGCTGGGCTACCTTTACTCCCTCTTCGGATGAGCGCAGCACCCATCGGCAGCCAGACGGCGAACATCGCCATGACAGCGGGCATGCCGCCCAAGCATGTGTCCCGCACACGCCGCGCCACCTTCTTCTCCCTCGTGGGCCTGGGCACCATCGTAGGTGCGTGGCTCTCCTATATTTTCCTTTCTGAAAACGGCATGCGCATCTCTGAGTGGGCGCTGCTGTTTGTTTTCATCCCGCTGTATTATCAGCTCAACGTGGGCTTCTGGACCGCGCTCTTTGGCGTGTGGCTGATGAACCGCCCCAAGCCGGACCCGCTTAATCTCTGGCTTTCCCTGAGCGCCGACGACTACGAGCAGCCCATCACCGCCAGCACGGCCATCATCATGCCCGTGTTCAACGAAGACGTGACGCGCGTGTATGAGGGCCTGCGCTCCATCTACCTCTCCCTGGAGGCCACCGGGCAGTCCAAGCACTTTGACTTTTTCATTCTCAGCGACTCCGACAAGGCCAGCCAGTGGATCGAGGAAGAGACCGCGTGGCTGGAGCTCTGCCGCCAGCTCAAGGCCTTTGGCCGCATCTTCTACCGTCGCCGCCGCAAGCAGATCAACCGCAAGAGCGGCAACGTCTCCGACTTCTGCCGCCGCTGGGGCAAACGCTACCGCTACATGGTCGTGCTGGATGCGGACAGCCTCATGTCCGGCGCGCTGCTCACCAGCATGGTGCGCATCATGGAGAAAAACCCCGGCATCGGCATCGTGCAGACCTTTCCGAAGCAGATCGCTGCGGACACGCTGCTGGGCCGGGTGATGCAGTTCGCCCAGGCGCTGTATGGCCCGCCGTTCATGGCCGGACTGGACTACTGGCAGTGCGGCGAAGCCAACTTCTGGGGGCACAACGCCATCCTGCGACTGGCGCCCTTCATCGAGCACTGCGCCCTGCCGCCGCTGCCGGAAAACGCTCCCTTTGGCGGTCATATTCTCAGCCACGACTTTGTGGAAGCCGCGCTCATGCGCAAGGCGGGCTACGCCGTGCGCCTGCTGCCCACCACGCGTGGCAGCTATGAGGAGGGCCCGCCCACGCTGGTGGACATGCTCAAGCGTGACCGCCGCTGGTGCCAGGGGAACATCCAGCACTTCTGGCTGTTGTTTGCCAAAGGCTGGCACCCGATGAGCCGCATCAATTTCCTGCACGGCATCCTCAGCTACGTGAGCTCCCTGCTGTGGTTCCTCTTCCTGGTGCTGGCCACCCTGCTGGCCGCCACGCCCACTCCGCACGTGCAACCGCAGGCCATCCTGGCGGAGCACATCCTGCTGGGCGTCACCGCCATGCTCATCTTCCTGCCGAAAACGGTCATCCTGCTGGATGAGGTGATCACCGGCCGCATGTTCAAACCGCTGCGTCTGCGCTTCCTTACCGCCTTCAGCAGCCTGATGGACACCGTGGTCTTCACTCTCATGGCACCCGTGCTCATGATCTTCCATTCACGGTTTGTGGTTTACACCGTCATTGGCAAGAGCGTGAGCTGGGTCACGCAGCGCCGCAAAATCGACGGTGGCGTGAACTGGAGCGAGATCATTTTCACCTTCCTGAGCGTCACGCTGCTGGGCATTGCCTGGGCAGTCATCGGCTGGTATGTCTCCACCAAGTTCCTCATTTGGATCAGCCCCATTCTCTTCTCGCTGGCGATTTCCATCCTGATGGCCGCCATGGTCTCCAGCTCACGCAGCGGGCGGCGTCTGGGGCTCTTCCTCACCCCGGAGGAGCATGAGCCACCTACTGTGCTGAAGACCATGCAGCAGAATCTGGAGGAAATTAAGGACCGGATTCCGCTCTCTCCTGAGCTTGAGCGCCACTACGGCCTCATGCAGGTGTGTCTTGACCCTTACGTGAACGGGCTGCACGTCAGCCTGCTGCGCCGTCGCCGCACCATTGGTGTGTCAGACACTTACCTCAAGGAGATCAGCCACCGCCTCATCACGCAGGGGCCGCAGTCTCTCAACGCTCAAGAGCTCAAGGCGCTGATGCACGACACCGACATCGTGACCAACCTGCACTACCGCATCTGGAGCGCCGCTGATCATGAGCTGGCACCTTTCTGGGCCACGGCCATCCGTCAGTACAACCTCGCCTCCACCAGTCCGTTTGCCCACACGCTGGCAAAGCAGGAGCTGGAGCCTGCGGCCACGCTTTAATGCATCGGATGCAGCCCACCCAGCAGCAGGCTGCTTTACCCAGCTTCAATTTTGGGCCATGGTGCCCAACGTATGAGCTACATAATGGTTGATGTGGAGTCGGACGGTCCGATTCCGGGAGATTACTCGATGATTTGTTTTGGTGCGGTGGTGGTGGAGCCGGGGCTGAGCCGCACGTTTTACGGACAGTTGCGCCCCATCTCGGAGCGCTATATTCCGGAGGCGCTGGCGGTCAGCGGATTCACGCGGGAGCAGACGCTCCAGTTTCCGGAACCTGCGGAGGTGATGCAGAGCTTTGCCGAATGGCTGCGTGGTATTTCCAAAGACCGCCTCATTTTCATCGCCGACAACAACGGATTCGACTGGGGATTCATCAACTGGTACTTCCACCACTTCACCGGAGCCAATCCCTTCGGCTTCTCGTCCACCAATCTCGGCAGCTTGTACAAGGGCATGGTGAAAGACACCTTCCAGAGCTTTAAGCACCTGCGTCGGACCAAGCATACGCATCATCCCGTGGACGATGCGATTGGGAATGCGGAGGCGCTGCTGACGATGAAGGATGAGATGGGGCTGAAGATCAGGTGGTGATCACTCTGCGGCAGGCGTGGGCAGTTTTTACACCAACTTCAGCCCATGAGGCACGAAAGCGCTGAAGTCTTTGAGATTGTTCGTGGCCAATGAAGCACCTGCCACGATGGCTGTGGCGGCGATCATGGCATCTATGCGGAGAGTTCGTTTCCGACCTGCCGCATTGAACAAACGAGCTGCTTCAGCCGCCAGGGGCTCATCAAATGCGATCAAATGATGGAGAAAAGAGCGGATGGCGGCGACCTGTTTTGCAGTGACCGGCCCGCAGGTGAACTCATACCACGCAGGCATGGCTGTGATGAGCGTCTCGCCCGCTTGCGCCCATTGGATCAATTCCTGGCTCTCGCGGCTGCCCGGCATGAGTCCAAGGATCAAGTAATTGGTGTCGAGACAGATCATGCCCCACGCCCCTTTTTGCGATCTTCGCGCACTTCGGCCAGATATGCTTTGGCAGCTTTGGCAGAAAGGCCTTCCCCGGAGTTGTGCAGTTGCTGGAGCATGGCCACTGGATCAGGACGTGTTGCAGGCTTGTCTGCCAGCGATACAGCACGTCTTACCACCTCGGCTTGAGAAACTTTCCACAATTTCGCAAGGCTCTTGATGCGCGTGGTGGTTCCTTCGTCGAGGGCAAACGTAGCACGGTGGGTCATAGTCGCCATACCATAATGCATACCATCACGCAACCCGGGCGGCAAGTGCCGGATTAGCCCAGTCGTTTTGACTGGGTGCCGCTCATGCCATTTGTATGGAGATGAGCCTGTGCCTCACAGACTCATCCGCACATCATCTTGTCAATGCTGGAAGGCTCTTACACCTTCGCCAGCACCGCATTGAACGTCGCGCTCGGACGCAGTGCGGCATCGGCTTTGGCGGTGTCCGGCTTGTAATACCCGCCCACGTCGGCGGGCTGGCCCTGCACAGCGAGGAGTTCGGCGACGATCTTGGATTCGTTGGCCGTCAGCTCTTCGGCGATGGGTTTGAACTTGGCCTGCAGTTCGGCGTCTGCCGTCTGGGCGGCGAGGGCCTGGGCCCAGTAGAGGGCGAGGTAGAAGTGGCTGCCGCGGTTGTCGATGGTGCCGAGCTTGCGGCCGGGGCTGCGATCGTTTTCGAGGAACTTGCCGGTGGCGGCGTCGAGGGTGTCGGCGAGGACCTTGGCCTTGGGCAGGCTGAAGTTTTCGGCGATGTGCTCGAAGCTGGGGGCAAGGGCGAAGAACTCGCCGAGGCTGTCCCAGCGCAGGTAGTTTTCTTCGAGGAACTGCTGCACGTGCTTCGGAGCGGAGCCGCCGGCACCGGTCTCAAACAGGCCGCCGCCGTTCATGAGCGGGACAATGGAGAGCATCTTGGCGGAGGTGCCCACTTCCAGGATGGGGAAGAGGTCGGTGTTGTAGTCGCGCAGCACGTTGCCGGTCACGGAGATGGTGTCCTCTCCTTTGACGATGCGCTCCAGGGAGAAGGTGCAGGCTTCGGCGGGCGGGAGGATGCGGAGGTCCAGGCCGGTGGTGTCGTGATCCTTGAGGTACTTTTCCACCTTGGCGATGATCTGTGCGTCGTGGGCGCGGTTCTTGTCCAGCCAGAAGACGGCTGGGGTCTTGGAGGCGCGGGCGCGGTTCACGGCCAGCTTCACCCAGTCCTGAATGGGGGCGTCCTTGGTCTGGCAGGCGCGCCAGATGTCTCCGGCCTCCACGGCGTGCTCCAGCAGCACGGTGCCGGCGCTGTCAGTCACACGCACGGTGCCGTCGGCGGGGATTTCAAAGGTCTTGTTGTGGCTGCCGTACTCTTCGGCGGCCTGGGCCATGAGGCCCACATTGGGCACGCTGCCCATGGTCTTGGGGTCCAGAGCGCCGTTCTTTTTGCAGAAGTCGATCACGGCCTGGTATACACCGGCGTAGCTGCTGTCCGGGATGACGGCGAGCGTGTCCTGCTCCTTGCCGGCAGCGTTCCACATCTTGCCACCGCCACGGATCATGGCGGGCATGGAGGCATCCACGATCACATCGCTCGGCACGTGCAGGTTGGTGATGCCTTTGTCGCTGTTCACCATGGCCAGCGCGGGGCGGCTGGCGTAGGCGGCCTGGATGTCGGCCTCGATCTCGGCCTTCTTCTCCGCAGGCAGCTTGGAGAGCTTGGCCACGAGGTCGCCGAAGCCGTTGTTAAGCTCCACACCGATCTCAGCCAGCGTGGCGCTGTGCTTGGCCAGCACGTCCTTGAAGAACACGCGCACGGCGTGGCCGAAGATGATGGGGTCGCTGACCTTCATCATGGTGGCCTTCATGTGCAGGGAGAAAAGCACGCCCTCGGCCTTGGCTTTCTCAAGCTGGGCCTCGATGAAGGCCACGAGCGCTTTCTTGCTCATGCGGGTGGCGTCGAGGATCTCGCCGGCCTTCAGCGGGGTCTTGTCCTTCAGCACCTTAGTGGTGCCGTCCGCGCCGATGAATTCGATCTTCACGTCCGTGGCGGCGGGCACGCAGACGGATTTCTCATTGGAGAAGAAGTCGTCCTTGCCCATGGTGCCCACGCTGGTCTTGGAGTCGGCGCTCCACTTGCCCATGGAGTGGGGGTGGGCCTTGGCGTAGTCCTTCACAGCCTTGGGGGCGCGGCGGTCGCTGTTGCCCTCGCGCAGCACAGGGTTCACGGCGCTGCCCATGACCTTGGCGTAGCGGGCCTTGATGTCCTTCTCGGCGTCCGTCTGCGGGTTTTCGGGGAGGTTTGGCACGGCGTAGCCCTTGCTCTGCAGCTCGGCGATGGCGGCCTTCAGCTGCGGCACGGAGGCGGAGATGTTTGGCAGCTTGATGATGTTGGTGGTGGGCTCCAGGCAGAGTTTGCCGAGGTATGCGAGGTCATCGGACTGCTTCTGTGCGTCGGTCAGGAAATCGGGGAAGTTTGCCAAAATACGGCCCGCCAGGGAGATGTCGCGCGTTTCCACCGTGATTCCGGCCGGCTTGGTGAAGGCCTGCACGATGGGCAGGAAGGAAAAAGTGGCCAGCAGTGGAGCTTCGTCGGTCAGGGTGTAGATGATCTTGGCGGACATGATTTGGAGGGGGCGGAATTGAGAGCGGAAGAGCTAGACGAAGGTGCGCTCCTACGCAACGCCCAAGGTGCCGCAGCTTCTGCGCCAGATAGGGCGGGGGATGTGCTCGACTGCGCAGAGAAGCAGCCTGTCTCCATGCCGGTGCTACCTGCCGCGAACGGCTTCGCGGATGGCGGGCACGAGAAGCTCTGCCACGAGCTGGTGGCCAAGGTCTCCGGGGTGCATGCCGTCCAGCAGCATCTCGTCGATGGTGGTCTGGTGCTTCGCGGCAAAGGCCGGGTAGGCGGCGTGCACGTCCAGCAGCGGCAGCTTCAGCTCGGCGGCCAGCTGGCGCACGGCTTCATTGTAGCGGACGAGAGCGGCGGACTCAAAGCCGTCTTCAGCCGCGGGATCGTAGGGCGGGTGGCCGTAGAGCTCGCGCAGCTTGGAGGTCCAGCGCAGCGGGTTGGGCGTCATGAGGATGACCTTGGCGCCCTGCTTCTGTGCGGTCTGGATGAGGGTGCGGTAGTTACGGATGAAGTCTTCCAAAGGCACGCGCGAGGTGGTGGCGGGCGGCTTTTTCCACACATCCACGGCGGAGTCATTGATGCCAAACTGCATCACCACCACACGCGGCTGGTGATTCAGGACGTCGCTTTGCAGACGCTTCAGCGCATCCTGCGTGGTATTGCCACCGATGCCGGCATTGTAAACCCCCATCGAGGAGCCGATGCTCTGCAGCCCCTGTTCCACCCGCGTGGCATAGACCTTGAGGCTGCCGCGCGGTGCCGTCGTGGAGTCGCCAAACATGACAATGCCTCCCGGCTTTGGCACGGGTTTGGGTGGCGGGACAAAGACGGGGATCTCCCCCGCGCCGAGGTCGGCTGCGTTCACCTTCATCCGCAGGCCGCCCTGCATGGTGGTGATCCATAGCTCGCCGGGTTTGCGCTCGTAGAGGTAGGGATAGGAGACGCGGCCACCTGCCACGTAATTCGCCGCCACGATCACCGGCTTGGTCCAAGTAGCCGTTTCATCGTCTGAAAACGCGAGCGACAGCTCCACGCGGCTGGTGCCATTCTTCGGATCATGGCGCGGCGGCGCATTCCACAGCAGGGCGATGCGGCCATCGCTCAGGCGCGCCATCTGCGGGCAGCAGGTGACGGAAGCGATTGGCGTCTGCTTCAGCCCCTCCCATTTCAGGCCATCGCGCGAGGTGGCTTCCCACAGAAAGCCCGACTCCGTGCGCAGCAGCAGGTAGAGCGAGCCGTCTTTTCTTTCCACCACACTGCCCTCGATGGAGCCCGCGTGGTCGTGCGCACCCACGCCGTAGTCCAGCACATCGCCACGCTGCCATGTTTTCCCAACATCATCCGAGGCCCACATGACCGTGGCGTGCCGCCACTGCGGGATGATCTCCTGCCCCACCAGCACGATGCGGCCGGACTTCATCTGGATCATGGAGTGGATGCAGCCGCACCATGGCGTGCTGAGCAGTACGGGCGTCTCCCAGGTTTTGCCATCGTCGGTACTGCGGCAGGAGTAGGTGGGCAGCACAAAGGCCTTCCAATCCACGCTAGGATTACCCCAGCCCCAGCGCTTGGGTGCCAGACGTTCCGCGCCGTTCATCCAGGCGGAGATGATCACCCCTTCACGCGTGCGCAGCAGAGTGCGCTCGTTGCTCACGTTGTACTTCTTTGCCTCGGCAAACAAAGGCGTGCTGCTCCAGGTGTGGCCTTCATCAGTGCTGCGAAGTGCATTCCTGGCATCGATGCACAGCACCCCGCCGTCTGCCGTGGTGACAAAGGGGCCCTGATGCGTGAATGGCAGCGCAGAGGCTTTTGGATGCAGCGTGGGCGCATCTGCCGCAATAGCGGCGGCGCCGGAGAGCAGGAGCAGCGGAAGAAAGAGCAGGCGCATGGCAGATCATGTACGCGATGACTCACTGTCCTCGTGCTTTTTGCACCTCGTCGATGGATTTCTGAATGTTGTCCCGCCACACGCCACGCAGCTTGTCCGGCTCGGCGCGGTTCAGGGCTGCCATGGCTTCATCGTACTTGCCGCGCCGAGTCAGGATGCGGGCGATGCCCTGAAGCGCGCCGTATTCATCTGCTCCGCCGATGTGTGCACGCTCTGCCACGATGGCCTCATAAGCGGCCAGGGCCTGTGCATCGTCGTGCAGGTTGCGCTCACGGTTTTGTCCCAGGGCCAGCAGCAGGGCATCGCGCGTGCGCGGCTCGCTGGTCCAGGGCAGGGCGGCGCTGAGGTCGGCCTCGGCCTTGTCTCCCTGTTTGACGATGGAGTAGGCGTAGCCGCGCGTGTGATAGCCCGCGCCGCGCTTCCAGAAGGGCCACTTGTTGAAGTCCTCGTCCGCAAATTGCGCGATGACTTCCGGTGCCTTGCTCTGGGCGAGCAGGAACTGCATCTGCGCGGCTTTCTTCACCGCCTCCACCGGGATGCGCTCGATGATGGGCGCGGCTTCGCCACGGCTGTAAGCTGCGGCCTGCTCCAGAGCGGTGGCTTTTTGGAAGGGGGTGATCTTCCCTTCCGCCAGCTTGAGGAAGGCCTCCGCCTGGCGCTTCTGCGTGGCATCGCGGAAGCTGAGTGCGAAGTCCGTGACAGCGGGGTCCTCTGGAAATGCGCGTGAGTTGCCGTGGTAGAAATGCGCGAACTTCAGCGGCTCATGAAAGCCCTCCGTGCCGGTGGGGGAGAGCGCGCTGAGCTCCTGCCCGTCTTCACGAATGCGCTGGCGGCACACATTGATGTGCCAGGGCAGGCTGGGCGTGGGCTCGCGGCCGATGACCTGATGCAGCGGATCGTTTTCGTCCTGCGTCACGGGGATGCGGATCTCCGCCGTCCAATGATCGTCCGCGATGTGCGTGGCCACCTCCGCTTTCGCGTCCCACTCAAACCACCGGTCACGTGCCGCGCCACGGTCCAGGTCCACGATGTGCCCCGCCGGGCTGATGGCGATCTGGTAGTAGGAGTGCGTTTCCGTGGCGAGCTCGATCTCCACGGCATCGCCATGCCAGAGCGCCTGGTCATCATCGCGCGTGGTGGTGTTGTTCGGCTTGTCGCCGGGGTGTTCGTCGCAGCGGATGGCCACGCAGAGGCTGCCGCGCTGCCAGCCCACCTTGAAGCTGGTGCCAAAGGTGGGCACGCGTCCGGTCTGCAGCTCGCGCAGTTTTCCGGTGGAGGCGGCGGGGCAGTTCTGCCAGTAGGCGTCGTCGAGCTTTCCATCGATGACGATGTCTTTCGCTTCTCCCACAAGCCGCACGATGGGCACCGGCCCGCGCTGCTGGGCCAGCTGCTGGCACTTCATCCGCAGGCCTTTGAGAAAGTCATCGATGAGCGCGATGCGTTTTCCATGCACGCTCACCGCGTCGGCCTGCGCCTGTGCTTTGGCAAAGAGCGCCAGCGCGGCATCCGCCTGCGCCTTGTCGTCCTCCATCGCGTTCCAGTGCTCCTCGCAGTAAGTGAAGAAGGCCTGCATCTCCTGCGCGGCGGGACCGTAAAAGAGCTGGCAGTATTCGCGGAACATGGCGTCCACATCCGCATTCCTGCCGCCCCAGTACATGCGCGCGGTGAAGTAAACCATGAAGTGGTTGAAGCCGATGCCCACCTCCTTGAAGTCCTGACGCGCGGAGAGCCAGATGTCCTCCCCCTGCGAGAGGCCTTTCGTCGCGTTCACGGAATCTCCCAGCGCATGCGGTGCGAAGGCGGGCAGGTACCAGCCGCGATCGGTGAAGGGATAGTTTTCAAAGATCATGAGGGGGGTGTCCGTCTTCTTCGCCCAGGCGGCGCGGAGGGCTTCCGGGGCTGACTGCTCATCACTCTTGCGGGCGGCCTTGTTCAGCGGGCGGCGGCCGCCCACGATGCACACGACCACATTGGGCTCCAGCTTGCCGATCTTCAGCGGCGGCAGCGTGTACACTCCATAAGCGCAGTTCAGTACCTTGGCCTGCGGATGTGATTTCCCGATCTCCTTGGCCACGCGGTTCACAAAGTCCCACACGTAATCGCTCAGCAGGCCGCGTTCATTGCGCTCCGGCGAGTCCTTGCCTTTGCATTTCTCGCACTGGCAGATGGATGTGTAGCCGTCCGGCGGCATGATGGAGACGGACTTCACCGGGTAGGTGTCCAGCAGGGCGCGGGCGTAGCGCACAGTCTCGCGAAAGAGCTCGTCATTGGAGTAGCAGAGCTGGTTGGTGCTGCTGCCGCGTGTGTAGTCACGTTTCCCACCATACAGCGCAAACCACTCCGGATGCGCGGCAAAGGTGGCGTCATTCCCCGTCATGCCGTCCATGCCGTGGGCGATGAGCCAGCGGTCGTCATTGCGCGTGCCGAGGTGCATCATCCACATGGAGGTGTCATAGCCTGCGGTGGCAAAGCGGAAATTGAACTGCCGCAGTGGGAAGTCTGGCTTCACGGTTTCATCCATCGGTGGCAGTGCGATGGTTTTCATGGATGGCATCACCTCGCCAAGCTCTCCGGGCAGGTACCAGCGCGCGCCGAGCTTGTGGAAAAAAGCGGTTACCGCATTGAAGCTGCCGCGTTCATCGAGACCCCAGATGTCCAGGGTCTCGTTCTTGGCGGTGGCGGCTCCGTCCGCCTTGCCGGTGTCTCCGGGCAGGCGCAGCTTGTTTTTGTACAAGCCGGGATTTGGCATGCCATACGGCGCGGCGACAATCTTTTGAAACTCCGCCTGCGCACGGGGGATGTCGCCATTGTGTCTGGCCCAGGGATCCGTGGGCACAAAGTCCGTGTCGTCTCCCACCAGCGCCAGCCAGTCGGCGCCGGACTGCATCCGGTAGGCACCATCCTTCAGACCCTCCGCCTTCACCGGGTTGAGCTTGCTGGCTCCGATAAAAACCTTCACTGCCTTGCCGCTGGGCTGCGTGACTATGGGCAGGCGCGCACCGCTGATCTTCTCGATGTTCGTGCGAAACTCCTGCGCGGCCACCCGCTGCATACGTGTGGGATTCTCTGTGATGATGATCTCCGCACGCGGCTGGCCGTCCTGCACGATATGGACATCTGCAGCCTGCAGCGAGGAAAGCGTCAGGAATGCGGCGGCGAATAACGGTGCGGTGGTGGTTGGGCGCATGGTGAAATATCAACGCACGCCAAGGTCCCAAACTCACTGCGGAATTCCCGAGGCGGCAGGCGAGGGCTGCTTCGAGCGGTGTTCCTGAATGAACTTCAGCACCAGGGGGAAGGCGGGCTCAGGCATGCCGCCATGGCTGAAGCCAGCGAGCTCATGAAATGTCACGTCCTTGTGGCCGACGAGTTTGAGCATGCGCCAAAAGTACGCGTTCTCTTCATAGCGGCCCATCATCTCCTTCTCACGGTCGCCGGTGACGAGCAGGATGGGCGCGGCATCTTTACGGATGTGATAGAGCGGCGCCATGTCATCCACCAGAGGCTGGAGCTCTGCGATGCCGCGTTCGTCGCGGATGGCAAAGTGGGTGATGACCTGCGGGCTGAGCGGGATCAATCCGGCGATGCGGCTGGCGTCGATGTCATGAGCTGCGAGCCACTTGCGATCGAGCCCTGTCATGAGCGAGAGATAGGCTCCGGCCGAGTGGCCGCCAACGAAAATCTGATCCGCTGAGCCACCGAAGTCGGGGATGTGCTTGAACGTCCACGCGATGGCCGCCGCAGCGTCCTCAATGTAGGCGGGGGCTTTGACACCGGGACTGAGGCGATAGTTCACCGCCACCACGGCGATGCCTTGATTACGCAACTGCAAGGGGATGAAGCGTTCGCCTGCGGTAAGACCGCCGCCGTGAAACCACACGAGCGTAGGAAAGGATTTCTGCTTTGCAGGGGCATACACGTCCAGACGGCAGCGCTGGTTCATTGCAGGGGTGATGTCCTTTTCCTCCCGATACAGCAGCTCGGTGTGCAGGCGGTAGTTTTCATCCGCCTCGTCAGGTGTGTCGGAGAAGCGGGCCGGTTGCTGTCCCAGCGCGTCCCGGACTCCGGCCAGCACGGCCTCGGCTTCGGTGCCTTTGGCTTCAAACAGAAATGCTGCGGCTTGGTTCAGCTCTTTGCCGAGCTTCGCATTTCTGCTGCTGCGCTTGCGGAGCTGATAGAGCATCACGGGCAGGCGCAGATCGGCCGCGCTGCATTTCGGTGCAGCACTGCGCTGCTGCAGCATCTCCAGGTAGCGGTAGCCCAGATTATGCGTGGGCTCGATGACGGTGCCCTCGCCATAGTCATTCCAGGTGGCCACCTGGATGAGCGCTGCGCCGCTCTTCTGTGCCATGTCCAATGACTCCGCCAAGGTCTGCCCGGAACGCGGGGC
Organism: Prosthecobacter vanneervenii; assembly: GCF_014203095.1. NCBI lineage: Bacteria > Pseudomonadati > Verrucomicrobiota > Verrucomicrobiia > Verrucomicrobiales > Verrucomicrobiaceae > Prosthecobacter > Prosthecobacter vanneervenii. The sequence goes on from NZ_JACHIG010000016.1 coordinate 22,666, forward strand.
GATGCTGCCGTAGCTCTCGTGCACGCCGGCCTGCTTGTAGATGTCTTTAAATCCCGGAAAGGCGCTGGCGATGATCGCTTCACCGGCTGTGCCGCGCGCATACAGCGCCTCCAGCTCCGCGTGCCACTTTTCGGTGGAGATCGCCTTGCCTCCGCTCACCGGCGGCCAGCCGTAGCTGCCGTCCATACCGTGCGTCTTGGAGAGATGTGGCAGGCCGAAGAGCATGGGCTTGGAAGGCAGCGCGGCACGCAGCTGGTCCCACTGCGCCTGCTTGAAATGCTGCGGCCCAAAGACAAGCAGCACGGGGCGGCCGTCCTGCTTCACATAGGAGGCATCATGGAACCAATGCTTCTCGGCCCACTGCAAATCCTGCAGGCCCTGCTTCACATCGTCGCCGGGCTTCAGCTTCATCTGCCCGATAGCCTGGTCCTCATAGCAGATGGCAAAACGCAGGCCCGCCTTTTTCAGCCAGGGGATGAGCATGAGCGTGTGCTCATGGTTCACGGCGTAGTCGTTGTGCGTGCTCGTGCCGTACCAGTCGATGATGACACCGTCGAGACCGGCCAGCTTCATGAGCAGCACCTGGCACTCCAGCGCCTCATCGTCGCCCGAGTCATACAGACCGATCAGCGGGTAGTCATGCGAGGCGGCCTCGCGCTTGCCATCCCACTTCCGCTGCTCGGGGTGGTAGTGGCCCATGGTCCAGTGCCAGCCCCAGCTGCCGCTCACCTGCTGGGTGGCATACCAGGGCATGTAATGCGCGAGCATGAGCTTCTCCGGCTCCGCGGCCTGGCTGACACATGCGACGAAACAGAAAAGAAGGAGACGGAGGGATGGCATGCGGAGGGGTGGGCTGGGACGCCATGTAACCCCGCAGGTCCGCGGCTTTCAATCAGAAGCACGCAGGCGCGGCGGAATATCGGCTCACTTCACCGTGCGCAGAGCGGCGGCCAGGTTGCGTGCGCCGGCCTCCCACTGCTCTGGCGTGGCGCTGCCAAAGGCGGTGACCATTCGCCAGGTGCCGGTGAATCCGGCGGGCACGGTCTTTCCCTCAAAGCACTTCAGATAGTACTTCCGGTAGGTGGGCGGCACGTTCCAGATGGTGGAGATGTGTCCGCCCTGCTCAGGGGCCTGCAGCAGGCGGCACACGGCGTACTGGCCGCTCTGCGGCTCGTATACGGCCATCCAGTCCACGCGCTGGTTGATGTAGAATTTCCTCGCCACCTCCGCGTCGTCGCGGAGCGGGCCGGAGATGGTAGTTTCTGGCACATCATCGCTGCCGGCCAGGAAGGCGCTCACGGTGGGGCGCCACGCATGCATGAAGTGGTACACCAGCTTCAGCGGCACGGCCTCGTCCGTATGCACGGTGGTGGTCTCATACAGGCGGTGATCCTTGATCTCGGTGATGTTGGTGAGATCAAAGGCGCGGATGCGGGAGTGGCGCTCCAGACGGAACGAGGTGCCCTTCAGCTCCGTCGTGGGTGCCTCCACGCGCTGGTCATCCAGGTAAAAGGCGAGCGATTGCAGCTTTTCGGGCTCGTTTTCCAGATGCGCGGTTCCGATGAAGCCGACGTCTGGAAAGGAGAAGACAGTGCCGTAGGCACTGCTCTCCGTGGTCATGGCGCTGCCGCGAAAATCAATGCGCCCGGGCGTCCACTGCGAAGCCTGGCGGAGCAGCAGCGTTACGTCACCGCAGCTCACCGTGATGCGCGGGAGAGCTGGGCCGAGATTGGGCTTGAAGGGCTCTTTGGCGGAGGCCGAAGCCATGAGCGCCAGGCCTGCTGCCAGGGAGAGAATGCGTGAACGAGAAAACATGCGCCAGACAGTACGCCGGAAGGGCCGGCCTTTTGTGCCAAACAGCTGCTCTGGCCCCATGTCACCGGCGGAAGTTTTTGAGAAAATAGAAGATCAGCCACACCTGCGCAAAACCCACGGCGATGAGCAGCAGGCCCAGCTCCACGGCATTGTCCTCCTGTGGCACAGCGAGCCGCAGGATGAAGGCCAGCAATATGAGACCTGCCAAGGACAGCACACTGCCGATAAAAGGACTGGCGCTGGCTTCCTGCTCCGGCTGTGGAATGTGTTCTGTGAGTGGCGCAGATTCCGCTTCCGCAGGTGATTCGCCCGTTCTCGTAAAGTCGATGGGTGGTTCGCTCATGGTAATGCGCGGCTAACGGGCTGTTGATCAACCGGCGGCATCATGGCGGGGAGCCACCCACACCGAAGCTGCCGCACGGAGGATTTTTGGATAAACGCTGGCTGGGGACTGAAACTTCCACGCAACCCAAGATCAGATAAACATGCAAAGGGCGGCGTCAGGGTGTGGCTCTGCGTGTTACTTCGGCTGAACGGGTATGGGTGGCGGCTTGGGGGCTGAATTCGGCACTGGCTGCCACGCCTCGACAAGTCGTGTGGCCTCAATGATCTGCTCACGCGTCATGGTGGACTCCAGCGTGGTTCCATGCACCTCGGCTATTTCGTGCCCCTGTGCGGCAGCAAGCCGGCACCACTTCAGCGCCTCCACTAGCTGAAGCTCCACACCCTGTCCCCGCTCATACTGGAGGCTCAGGGCAAACTGTCCTGCCGCGTCTCCTTTATCAGCAGCGGCTCGGAAGAGCCTGATGGCCTCCTCCAGATTCTGATCTACTCCGGTGCCCTTCAGATAGCAGCCACCCAGCGCCACCTGCGCCGGTGAAAAGTCCTGGTCTGCAGCCTTGCGGAAAAGGAGGGCCGCCTCGGCGAGGTTTTGCTCCACGCCGGTGCCTTCAAAATAAGCTGCCCCCAGCTTCATCTGAGCATCCGCGTCTCCCAGGTCCGCCGCTTTACGAAACCACTTCAGCGCTTCCGCTTCGTTGCGCTCCACTCCAGCGCCCAGCATGTAGCTCACGCCCATTTCCACCAACGCTGGCGCGTAGTCCTGCTCCGCCGCCTTGCGCAGCCAGATCAGGGATTTTTTAGCATCCATCTCCACTCCTGCCCCCAAGGAAAGCGCAAGTCCCAGACGCATCTGAGAATCGGCGTCGCCACTCTCTGCCGCCTTACGCGTCCATTTAACCGACTCCTTGAGATCCTGCGGAACGCGCTGGCCTTGGGCCAGGGTTGTGGAAAGTATCTTTTGAGAGTTCAGGTCGCCCTTCTCAGCTGCCATGCGGAACCAGCGCATGGCTTCCATGGCATCCTGTGACACGCCCGTTCCCTCAAAATAGGCCATGCCCATCTCCAGCTGTGAGTCAGAGTCGCCAAGCTCAGCCGCCTGGCGAAACCAGCGCAAACCTTCGCGTTCATCTTTTGCCACTCCTGAGCCCAGGCTGTAGCAGGCACCCAGGTGCTTCATGGCAGCCACGTTTTTTTGCTCCGCCGCCTTGCGCAGCCATTTTACTGCAGCCTCAGGATCCTGCGGCATGCCCTGCCCCAGCAGATGGCACATGCCCAGCTCGCGCTGCGCGCCGGCATGGCCCTGCTCTGCGGCTTCGAGAAACCATTTGGCCGCCTCTGCTGCATCTTCGGTCACTCCATTGCCTTTCATGTAGCGGATGCCAAGAGTGTATTGAGCCTCAGCCTCGCCCTTTTCAGCCTTGGCAATGGTCTCTTTCAGGCTTTCCTTGGCAGCAGTTCTGGGCTTTTCCTTTGCGGCAGCCTCATTTTCGGTCTTCTTCGCGGAGGCTTCTGTAGGCATCTCTTTGGCAGCAGCAGGTTTGGGGGACTCGCCGGGGGGGGGATTCTTTGCGGCGGAGTCTTTTGAAGACTCTTGGGTTGCAGTGCTTTTTGGTGTCTCCTGTGCAAAGCTGTGGTTTGAGGCCCCTTTCTTGGCGCTGTCTTTGGATGGATTTTTATTCGCGGTGCTTTTCGGTTTTTTGCCGGAGGTGCTATTTTTCGAGGTCGTTTTCTTGGCGCTGTCCTTGGCAGAACTTTTGGGCGCAGCGCCTTTGGAAGTCTCGCTGGCTGCTTTGTTTTTCTCAGTTTCTTTTGCATGCAGTCCAGCTGCCCCCATCAGCAGGAACGCTGTGAACAGGGGAGTCATCATTTTCATGATCCAGGAAAGCTGAGCCATATTTCGCAAGCAGAGGTGTGAATCCGAGTGCTTTTTAGTGGGGCTGCAAGCTTCCTCCACCGGTTTTTGATTCAAATCTCCATAGGTCATGAATGAGCGCGCACTGAAAGACGCACCTGCAGCCTCCGTGACAGGTGCCGGACAGTGCTAGGGGTTGTGAGTGCTGGTAGAAGCGTCTGCTACGCCTGCTTCAGCGATCCAGCCCCAGGAGGTGGAGGCTGTCGCGGTAGATCATGGCTTCGATTTGGTTCACATCCAAGCGTGGGAGCTTGGTGCCTTCGAGCATGTCGTTGAGCTGGCGGATGCCGTCGATGGAAGCCTTCACCGTGGTGAACGGGAAGTCGGTGCCGAAGAGGAGCTTGTGCCAGACGCCGTACTCCTGGGCGAGCATGAGAGAGTTATATAGCTGCCAAGGGCGGTAGTGCAGCGCGCTGACATCGGCATAGACATTGGCATGCTTGCGGATGGTGACGAGGCATTCGCCCTCATAGGGATGACCGAGATGGGCGAGGATGATTTTTAATTCCGGGTGCTTCAAGGCCACGGGCTCGATGAGGCGGGGCAGGGTGCATGCCAGCGGCGCCTGGGCGATGAAGGTGGTGCCGGTGTGCAGCAGCACGGGCAGGCCGTTTTTTTCCGCATACTGCCAGAGGGGCTCCAGGCTCGGATCATCGGGGCTGAATCCGGCGTACATGGGCATGAGCTTGATGCCGCGCAGGCCCAGCTCTTGGTGGCCAAAGCGCATCTCGCGCTCCCAGTCTTCCTGCGTGGGATCAAGCGCAAGGAAGCCGATGAGCCGGGCGGGATCGTGCGCGATGTAGTCGGCGACCGTCTGGTCATCCACCCAGAGGCCGCTGAGCCTGGCCTTGCCGCCGAAGACGATGGTTCGGGTGTTTTCGGGAGCGCTGGCGCGGTAGGCGTCGTAGCTGGCGCTGATGTCCACCTTCACGCCGGGACGTGCGCGACCAGCCTGCTGGATAAAGTCGTCTGAAAAGTCTGCTGGGAAGTTCCAGGCGTGGGAGTGGACGTCGATGATCATGGCGGGATGATGGGTGGGACAAATCAGGGGCGCTTGTGCAGCTCGACTTCAATCCAGCGTGCGGCGTGATCGCTCCAGGGAACCTTGAGATCGCTCTGGAGGAAGCCTTTCACTTTGCCGTAGCCAAGTACGTGCCACTGCCAGGCATCGCCGCTGCCGAAGATGTGGTCGATGGCGGCTTTGTCAGGCGTGAGGAGATTCCAGCCGCCTGCTTCGGCCAGCGGCACGAGCACGTCGTTGTCAGGCTTGTTGTTCCAGTCGCCCAGCCAGAGGGCGGGTGCGCCGGTTTCTTTGACGCGTTTGGCCCAGGGGATGAGCTGGCGGCCCTGGGAGAGTTGAGTGGCATGATACTGCCCCTGATAACGCGCGTGCATGTGGGTGTTGGCGAGATAGAGCAGCGTGCCGTCCGGAAGCTGCAGGGTCGAAAGGGAAAGGCCCTTGCCCGCCCACCAGTCGCCATGATGCACTGCTTCGGGGCGGCCGCCATCGGCGTAGCGGATGAAGCCGTCTGACTCGATGGGATAGCGGCTGACCAGCAGCAGCCCGCTGCCGACGAGGCCGCTGGGGAAATAACGCGCATACGGCAGGCCGGTTTCCCGCAGGGCTGAGGCGAGCAGTTCGCGGTCTGCCTGGACAAATACCTCCTGAAAACCGACGATGTCCGGTTTCATCTTCACGATCTCCCTCGCAATGACCTGCATGCGTTCGGCACGGCGGGGTGTCTTCCAGAGTATGCCCCAGAGATTCCAGGTGACGACGCGCAGGCGCTGCGGCTGGTAGCTGGATGGAGGTGTGACTCTGCTGAAGGTGGTGGGTTCTGGTATGGCGGTGTGGCATACGTTCCAGAACATCACCGCCGCGAGAACGAGCGGTGAGCCAAGCAGGATGATGCCGAGGCGCTTGAGCCAGCGTTTCATGATGCAGCCGCGATCATGCGGTCAAACTGGCGGTCCACTTCGCGCCTGGTTTCATCGTCGAGTTTGAAGCCCACGGGGCCGCGGACGAGGGTGTTTTTGAAGATGCCCTGGCGGACAAGGAGATGCTTTTCCACAGCGAGAAAGCCGTCGAGGCTGGTCTGCATGGAGATGAGGGCGGAGAGGGGGCCATGGATGCGGTCGGCTTTTTCGGTGTCTCCTGCGGTGAGCGCCTTCCACAGCGGAACGAGGCCGCGAATGAGATCTGCGCCGGGCATGGTGCCCACGACGCCACGCTTGAAAGAATCCACGAGGGCGATGCCGCCGGTGCCTTCGAAGACGCGGGCGCGGCCCTGGGTGGCATCGCGGAGTTCGGAGAGCTTGGGGCCGATGGGCGAGGCCTCGGGCTTGTACTGCACACGTTCGGGGCCGAACTCATCGAGCAGCCGCGCCTGCATGGCGATGGGCATGGGCTTGCCCACATAGCCGCTGGCGTCCTGAACGATGACGGGAATCTGGATGGCTGTGATGATGCGGGTGTAGTAGGCAAGTAACTCGCTCTCGCCGATGCCGATGGAGACGGGCGGGATGGCCATGACGGCATCGGCACCGACGCTCTCGGCGTGCTTTGCATAACGCTCGGCGGTCTTGGAGGATTCTGCACCCACGCTGATGACGACGGCTCCGCGTGCTTTGCCAAAGCGGCATGCGGCGGCGGCGAGCTGCTCGCGCTCCTCGCTGTCGAGGCGGAGGGTTTCGGAGACCATGGCCATGACGATGCCGTGGGAGCCGCAGTCATAGAGCCAGGAGATCTCGCGCTCGAGCGTTTCGAGGTCGAGGGTTTCATCGGCATGCCACGGGGTTTGGAAGACGGGCAGGACGCCGTGGAGTGGGTGTTTGGGGGAGGTCATATCGCGTTGAGAGGGTTCACCACAGCAGCTTGCCGCCGTCGATGACGAGAACACTGCCGGTCATGTAGCTGCTGGCATCGCTGGCAAGGTAGAGTGCCAGCGGGCCGATCTCCTCGGGGCTGCCCCAGCGGCCCATGGGGATGCTGGTGGCCACTTCGCCTTCAAACTCGGGGCGCTCACCGATCCAGCGTTTGTTGGCATCGGTGAGGAAGGGGCCGGGGGCGATGGCGTTGACGGTGATGCCGTGCATGGCCCAGTCGGCGGCGACGGCTTTGGTAAACATGGTGAGAGCGCCTTTGGAGGTTTCGTAGCTGCGGCCGCGCATGGCCTTGCCCGGCCAGAGGGCATTGATGGAGGCGATGTTGATGATGCGGCCCCACTGGCGCGGGATCATGGCGCCACCGATGCGCTTGGTGAGGATGAAGGCCTGGGTGAGATTCAGATCGAGAATGCGCTGCCAGTCCTCCAGCGCGAGGTCTTCAGTGGGTGTGTTGATGCGACGGCCGCCGACGTTGTTGATGAGGATGTCGATGGGGGTGTGATCGCGGAGCAATGTGTCGCAGAGGCGTTCGGCTTCCTCGGGCTTCGAGAGATCGGCCTGGAGTGCGGAGGCGTGGATATTGGCACCGCGCAGTTCTTCGCAGGCTTTGTGTAAATGCTCGGCATTTGAGCCTGAGATGATGACCTCAGCTCCGGCTTCACCCAGGGCACGTGCCATTTCCAGGCCGAGGCCGCGGGAGCCACCGGTGATGAGTGCACGGCGGCCGGTGAGATTGAAGCGATCCAATACAGACATGAAAACAGATCGGCACGGTGAAGGAACTCTTTCAAGAGTTCATGTCACCCACGATTCTGGCACCACTCTTATTGTCTGATTTTGTACAGGCCGACACCGCCAGCCCAAAGTTCGCCGGCAGCTGGATTGAAGCGCAGGACGAGCGGTTTCACATATGGGATGCCGCCAGTGATGTCCTGCCAGGTGGTGCCGCCATCTGTGGTTTTATAGATGGCGCCGTCGGGCATATTGCCCCAGCTCACGGCCGAGACCCACATCGTTTGAGGGTCTGTCGGATGCGTTTCAATTCCCACGATGGCACGTTTGCTGGCAAGATGGGTGAGCTGCGTCCAAGTGCGGCCTTGGTCGGAGCTGTGCCAGAGCTGCTGCCCCCCGCAGTAGAGTGTGCCGTCTGCATGAGAGTGCAGGTTCCAGATAAAGCTTTCATCTTTAAAGACGTGCTCCCAGGTCGAGCCCCCATCCTGGCTGCGGTGCACGCCGCCATTGGCGCCGCAGGCTCCCCAAAACAAGCGGCCTGAGTTCGTGGGATCCACCACGAGCCCATAGAACATGCGGCGGCTGGCAGGCTGCTGCGGCAGATGCGACCACGTGATGCCGCCATCCTGTGATTTGAAAAGACCGCCGCCGTTCCTGCCCTCGACGGCGTCTCCGTCAATGCCGAGATAGATGTTTTGCGGATTCTTGGGGTCCACGGCAAGTGCACGCGGATGCCCCTGGCCCCACATGGTGTTGGGCCGGATGGTGTAGCTGGGCAGGCCGGTGGTGATGGGTTGGAAAGTAGCGCCGCCATCCTCGCTTCGAATCACACAAGTCGGCACCTTGTACCAGGGTGTTGCGGTGCTGAGAATGCGCGTGGCTCCGTTGATCTCGTCAATTGAGACGCGCCAGTCATGCCCGCTGACACCAGGCGTGTGCCTGACCGGCCAGAGCTGACGCCAGATGGCGCCGCCGTCCTCTGACATAAGGGTGCCTTCATCCATGACGGTGACGTAGGTTCTGCCATGGAGAAACCGGATGTCAGTGATGCATGAGATGTCCGCTCCCGCAGAGCGCTCAGTCCAGGTGGCGCCGCCGTCAGTGCTGAGACAGGGACGCCAGTTCGCCGCGATGAAGATCTCCTTCGGGTTATGCGGGCTGATGGAAAGATTGCGCGGTGCGCTCAGGCTGGCCGTGCCGCCGTTGAAACCGTCGAGTGTGGGATTGGTCTTGGTGTCCGTTCGCAGCTTGTTCACCCGCACCCAGGATGCCCCCGCATCGTGCGAGGCGTAGTAGGAGCCATTCCAGTCCACCGCGCCGATGGCATGCACATCGTTCGGATTCGCCGGGCTCACGGCCATCTCCAGCATCTCGCTGTTGTTGAGGATGCCTTTGGAAATCTTCGTCCAGTGTTTGCCGCCGTCGGTGGACTTCATGAGGCCGTTCTTAAAGAACGCGCCATACATCACATCAGCATTGGCCGGATCAAAAGTGGCATGTGCTGCCTTTGATGGGGTGGGCAGGTGCTTCCATGTCCTGCCTGCATCGTGGCTGAGGAGCAGGCCCGAGTCATCCGTGGCAGCAACCACAAGGGATGAGTCGGTGCTGGCGATGGCCACACTGTGCACCGGCCCGGCGGGCGGAGCTCCTGCGCGGACGCTGCCAAAGGTCTGCATCGTCTGATCCGCCTTGAAGTCACGGATGGTGATCTCGCCGCCGCTGCCGTGCTTGAAAAAGAAACGGCCAAAATGCACGACGTATGCCTCTGTGGGCAGTGCGCCGGAGCAGGAGAAATCCAGCCGGTTCACCTGAGCCCAGTCTTTGTCCGTAAATGCCGTGCCAGCAGCCTCGGGATGTTTTTTCACGAAGTCGGCATCCGGTGCGAAGTCGGAGGCTTTCATCACCACATCGTGCATCTCAGTCGTCTGAAAGGACTGGATCAGATTTGGGCTTCGAAAGGCCTGGCCGGAGGATGTCTTCAGGATGAGAAAGCAGTCCTTGGGCATCACACCCTCGCCCCTCATCGTCAAGCCGATGCCCTGAATGCCTTCGGCGCCTGGCGGGGCCGCCACGGACAGTGCGAAATCGCCAAAGTAGTCTCCGGTGACCTTGCCATACTGAATGCGCAGCGAACCATCGGCTGCTCCGGCGGCTTTTTTCTCATACGAGACAGCCCACGTTTCGCCGCCGTCCGTGCTCTTGTAGATTTTGCCGCCGGGGCTTGCTGCATAGACCACCTTGCCATCGCGCGGATCCACTGCAATGCATCGGATGCTGAGCTTCCGTTCACCGGTGATGCGCAGCTCCTTTCTTCCTGTATGCGGCAGCGTGCGCCAGTGCCCGCCGCCATCCACACTTTTGGAGAGGCCTTCCTCCGTGGCCGCATAGACCACCTCGGGCTCTCTCGCACTCACGGCCATCGCATACACCGCATAGGAGGCAATGCCGTTGTTGATGACATGCCAGTGCCTGCCGTTGTCCTCAGTTTTGTACACTCCGTTGACGTCACCTCCCATGTAAATGACACCTTCGCGTCCTGGGTGATGAACGGTCGCATAGTAAAAGCCTCCGCCACCCCATCCGGCCTGCTGCCAGGTGGCGGCGGGTTCTGCTCCGGACAACGCAGCCACTGTCATGCAAAGCATGGCTGAGAAGCAAGCAATCGATAAACGGAAGGGAGATAGGACAAGAAACATGCAGAGGATGATGAGTGAAGCGACGAACAGGGTCGCGGCTTTAACACCGTGATTTCAGATAGTCGCGAATATTTGCGTCCAGTGCTGGCATCGAAAGCGCCTGCTCTCAAACGCCGATCTGGGCCAAGAAGTGAGCACGGACAGCGTATGACTGAGATGAACCGCCTTCTTCTCGCCTGCTGCTTCCTGGTTGTTTCTCAAATCCATGCCGGTGACTTCCGCGTGGGTGCCGCGCAGGTGGACATCACGCCCAAGAACGGCACGCCGCTGGGTGGGTACTACAAGTTCCGTGGTTCGGAGGGTGTGCTGGATCCGCTGTATGCGAAGACGATGGTGTTTGAAAAAGATGGAACGCATGCGGTGATCGTGGTGCTGGATCTCTCGGGCACGGTGCGGCCGCTGGTGGCGGAAATGCGGAAGGTCATCCAGGAGCAGTGTGGCATCGAGGGAGATCATGTGCTCATCTCCGGCACGCACACGCATTCCGGGCCGCAGCAGCCGCGTGGCTCGCTGATGGATGACATCACCAAGGTGAACTCCCCTGCCGGAGTGTCCTACATCAGCGCGCTGCCCGGGCTCGTGGCGCAGTCGGTGAAGGAGGCAAAGGCGAAGCTGACGCCTGCGAAGGCCTCGGTTGCCGTGGGAAAAGAGGATGGCATCAGCTTCAACCGCCGCGTGCTGCGGGAGGGGGTGAAGGAGGCCATCTGGCAGCCGCAGAAGCTCAATCCTGCCACAGACAAGCCGGCGGGACCGATCGATCCCGATGTGGGCGTGGTGGCCTTTCATGGCGCAGGTGCAGATGCCGCGCCGCTGGCCTCGTTTCTGAACTTCGCCATGCATCCCACGTCCGTGGGCGGCGGCACGAAGATCTCGGCGGATTATCCCGGCGTGTTCACACGGCTGATCACCGAGCGCCACGGCCTGGGCATGATTTCCGTTTTCGCCAACGGCTGCTGCGGCAACATCAACCACGGCGACTACATCACTGGCAAACGCCGCAGCACACTGGAGCTGGGCACCGCGCTTGCGGATGCCGCCGATGCCGCGTGGTCCAAACTGCAGCCGACCACGGCCTACGCACCGCGCGTGCGCTCGGAACAGGTGACGCTGCAGCGCCGCAGCTACACGCCGGAGCAGATCGCCAAGGCGAAGGACATGGCGGCCAACATGTTCACGAAGAACTACGGCACCGTGCCGATGGCGGAGACAGTGTGCATTTTGGAGACGGAGGAGAAGAAGGAGAAAAATATCCCGCTGCTGGCCGAGGTGCAGGTCATCGCGCTGAGCGATGATCTCGCCATCGTGGCGCTGCCCGGAGAGATCTTTGTGGAGCTGGGGCTGGCGTTGAAGAAGGCGTCTCCATTTAAAACCACGCTCATCGCCGAGCTGGCAAATGGCAGCATCGGCTACATCCCCAACCGCGACGCCTACCCGCAGGGCAACTATGAAGTGGTCAGCGCCCGCAACGAGGCGGGCAGCGGCGAGAAGCTGGTGGAGGTGGCGCTGAGGCTGCTGAGTGAGGTGAAGAAGGGGAAGTAATCACACACCCTTCGGCTCCCGGATATGCGCCCAGCAGTGGACGTGGGGGTCGCCACGGAAGAACCAGACCATGTTGGGGCCTTCGATCTGCCAGACGTCCCAGACGCCGTCTTTGCCGACGTCCTGGTTTTTGAAGAAGGCCATGTGCAGGTTGTCGAAGCCGCCGGCCTCGATGTATTTCATGGACTCCTCGCGCTCGGACTGGCGGAAGGGTTTCAGCAGATCGGCGAGGACTTTTTTGACGAGGTCTTTCTGGTCGGCGCTGAGATCGCCGACGGAGATGCCTTCGAGGCCCTTGATCTTGCCGGAGAGCTTGACGGTGTCGCTGCCGTCTTCGTCGCGGGATTCGCCGAGGAGGGCGGTCTCGCGCTGCTTGCCATCGAGGGCCTGGAAGACCTCATTGGCACGCTGGGCTTGGTACCAGTAGGCGTTGCCGGGGTGGGTGGGCTTTTCATTGAAGCCCTGGGCGGCGTGGCCGTAGAAGATGGGGCCGCCGAAGGCCGCGCCTTTCTCGCTGTCGCCATCGCAGCGGCGGGTGCAGTGGCGGCCGGTGAGGACGAACTCGAACTGATTGGTGCCGGGCTGGCCAAAGATGGCGATGGAGGCGCTGCCAAAGCCGCCGTCTCCTTTGTTGTCCTGGTCAAACTGACGCCAGACTTCGGATTTGTACTCGTCGCTGTGGAGCTTGTCAAAGATCTGGCGCACGAGGTCCTGTTGGTCGGGCTTCAGCACGTCGCGGATTTTCTGCGGGGTGATGTGCCAGTTGTTGTCCACCTTGAGGCGGCGGGGATCGCTCCAGGCAAAGCAGAGGGCCTTGCGCTGGGCCTCGTCCATGCTGCCGTAGAGCTGCTGGACGAGGGTTTCGGAGGTGGCGGGGGAGCTGGCGCCGAAGGCGGAGCCGAGCAGGCCTGCAGCGGCGGCCTGCGCGCTGCGGGAGAGAAAGTCACGGCGGCTGGCCGAAGGAATGAGGGGCGTGTTCATGGCTGGTTTGTATCAAACGGGGGCTGGAGAGGAAAGTTTTGTTTTGGCGCGCAACAGCCTATCGCCAATCGGCATCAAAACGATGCCAAAGGAGTATGGACGGCATGGGAAGAGGCATCGTAGTACTGGACTGAAACCCCTGAAAACCAGCAGTTCTGGCTGGTGTTTGGAGGTGACTTTTTGCCAACCCAGTCAAAATTTCCAACATCTCATGAACACCGAATACGAAGTCCTCATCATCGGCGGCGGCCCGGCCGGCACCAGCACTGCGGCCATCCTGGCGGAGTATGGCCACAAGGTTCTCGTGATCGAGCGGGAGAAATTTCCCCGTTACCATGTGGGCGAGTCGCTGATCCCCTTCACCTTTGGCCCGCTGCACCGCCTGGGGCTGATCCCGACGATGAAGAAGTCACACTTCATGAAGAAGTTCAGCGTGAGCTTTGTGCAGCCGGACGGCCGCCGTTCCCAGCCCTTTTATTTTTACAACCGCTATGACCGCGACACCGTGGCGCAGACCTGGCAGGTGATGCGTTCGGAGTTTGACCACATGCTGATGGACCACGCACGCGGCCGGGGTGCCGAGGTGCGCGAAGAGACGACGGTGACGCAGCTTCTCAAAGACGACAACGGCAAGGTCATCGGCGTGGCCGTGAAGAACAAGGATGGCAGCACGGAGCACCTGCTGGCCAAGCTGGTGATCGACGCCTCCGGCAAGGAGGCCTTTGCCTCAGTGCGTGAAGGCTGGCGCGTGGGAGACCCCTACCTGAACAAGGTGGCGGTGTGGACGTATTACAAGGGATCAAAGCGTGAAGAGGGGATCGATGAAGGTGCGACGACGATCGCGTTCGTGCCGGACAAAGGCTGGTTCTGGCACATCCCCATGCACAATGACATGGTTAGCGTGGGCGTGGTGGCCGAGGGCAAGTATCTCAGCCGTGATGGCGTGCGCGATCCGAAGGCGATGTTTGAGCGCGAGATCGGCGAGAACCAGTGGATCAAAGACCACCTCTCCGCCGGGAGCAGCACGGGGGAATACTGGATCACGAGCGAGTACTCCCGACATTCCAAGTACGGTGCAGCTCCGGGCCTGCTGCTGGTGGGAGATGCCTTTGCGTTTCTGGACCCCGTCTTCAGCAGCGGCGTGATGCTGGCGCTGAAGAGCGGCGTGCTGGCGGGAGACGCGGTGCACGCAGCGCTGGAGGCCAGGGACCTCTCGCCGCAGCGCTTCAGCGAGTACTCAGAGCTGATGCGCCAGGGCATCGACAACATGCGCAAGCTCGTCTATGCCTTCTACGATCCAAATTTCTCCTTCAAGGACGTGGTGATGAAGTATCCCGATGCCGGAGATGAGATCACCGACTGCCTTTCCGGAGACGTGAACAAGGACTACTCCTCCCTGTGGAAGAAGATCCGCGAGTTTGCGCCGATTCCAGATGGGCTGCCGTATGGTGTGCCGATGGCGGCGTGAGCACCCTGCACGCAACGAATAACGCATGAGACTGATTCTCAGACCCTGAAGGTTCCTGATGGGGTTTGAGAATTGCGCGAATTGGAGGATTTTCCCTCCATGCCCATGCACCGAACGTTCCTGCCTCGCCGTGTTTTGAGGACACTGGCGATCACGCTGCCCCTTGTTGTTCTGGTTTTAGTCGTCCTGGTTTCGTTGCGCCAGGAGGGCTCGCCGACAGGATCGTCAGAAGCCAGCATGGCGACGACAGGATCTGGGCTGCAGCGTAGCGCGCTGCGGGGTAAGAATGTGAGCGATGATGCGCAGACGCAGGCTGTGTTTCAAACATGGCTCCAAGAAGCGCCACCAGCCGTTGCAGCCCAGGAGCGCGGACCATGGACCGCGCATGGCGTGGCGGCGGCGCAAGCGCGCAGGCAGCGCATGGCCCGGCTGATCCGTGAAAATCCGCAGCAGGCCATCGCCGAAGGCCTCAGCTTTGCTCAATGGGCAGCACTTCCTGAGGAAGTGAAGCCGTGGGTGGAAAAGCCTTTCAGCGCAGTGGCCAGCTACGAGTACTACCCTGTGTGCACGCCGCCCGGCACCCAGCGCCCGGCTGGGACGCCTGACTATGTGGCAGCGGTGACTCTGGGCGACGGCCAGCGGCTGGAGGCGTTTGTTTACGGCCAGAACCTGGGCCTGATGAGCAAGAAAAGCCTGCCGGTGCAGGGGATCTCACTGGATGGCATGGCAGCGATCCGGGACGGTGCACTGCAGCGCGTGGACAGCAGCGAGCTGGGGCTTTTCACTCCTGGGCAGAGTGTGGCAGGGCGCAGTGCCGCAACCGGAGCACCAGTGGGGGCCG
Source organism: Prosthecobacter vanneervenii (assembly GCF_014203095.1). NCBI lineage: Bacteria > Pseudomonadati > Verrucomicrobiota > Verrucomicrobiia > Verrucomicrobiales > Verrucomicrobiaceae > Prosthecobacter > Prosthecobacter vanneervenii. The sequence goes on from NZ_JACHIG010000016.1 coordinate 37,878, forward strand.
AAGCCGTGTATGCTGTGGCCGGCGGCAAGACGTACGCTTTTGCCAGCGGTACTGAACTGGCGGCGGTGACCACTGCGCTGGCGCGGCTGGATGCGCTGCCGGGAAAGGTGGCGGCCTCCTCGGTACTGGTGCTGCCGGACAGCACGGACCCGAACGGCCAGATCGATCTGAGCGCGGTGCAGACCTTTGCCACCGAGCAGGCCTCCACGTGGACGGAGACGAAGAAGACGCTCTTCCTGATCCGCGTGAACTTCACTGACAACACTGCCGAGCCCGTGACGCAGGCGGCGGCGGCCACGGAGATCAACGGTGCATCCAGCGCCATGATCAACGCCATGTCCTACGGCAAAACATGGGTGGAGGGAACCGTGAGCGCCAACTTGTACACGATGCCAAAAACGGCGGCCTATTACTCCAACAGCGGCAACGGGCTGAACAGCGAGCTGATCCGGGATGCCCGAAACACATTCCGCAACACGAAGAGCGGTGGAGATGCCGCCATCAACATCGGCCCGGTGGACACTACTGGAAACGGCGATGCTGGCGGCCTGGGCAACTACGACATCGTAGGCGTGTTTTTCAACAGCATCGGCATGGTGAGCGGCGGTGTTCTATACGCAGGTCTGGCAGGCGGGGGAAATCTCTGGGTGCAGAACGCGAACTACACCAGCCTCTACACCCACGAGTGGGGCCACAACTATGGCCTGGGGCATGCGAGCTTTTGGCAGACCAGCGACGGGTCTGTGACAGGCACCGGCAGCAGTGTGGAGTATGGTGACCCGTTTGACGTCATGGGCAGCGGCCCGGCGCCGCAGGGGCACTACCACCCGCAGGGAAAATCGAAGCTGAACTGGCTGACCAGCAGCCAGTGGGTGGATGCCACGGCTACGGGCTCCGGCACCTACCGAATCTACCGGGAGGACAGCAGCGCCACCACCGGAGCCTTGCGAGGTTTGCGTGTGACAAAGGTGGCTACCGCAGGCAGTGAGGAGTACTACTGGATCGGCTACAAGCCCGCCTTCACCAGCAATGTACATCTCCAACGCGGAGCTTACCTGAACTGGCAGCAAGCCGGGCAGACACGCTGCTGGCTGCTGGACACCACTCCCGCCACCAGTGGAGACACCTCGGACGCGCCAGTGGATCTCGGGCGCACATACGCTGATGCGACTGCGGGCGTGTACATCACACCGGTAGCGGTGGGCGGTTCTGGTGCGGACAGCTATCTGGATGTGACGGTGAACGTGGGCTCCTTTCCGGGCAATGCAGCGCCGACCGCCGGGAGCATCAGCGGACCCAGCACCGTGGCGGCACGCAGCAGCGCCACCTTTACCATCAGCGCGAATGATTCCAACGGAGACACGCTGGCCTATTCCTGGAATGCCTTTGACGGCACGGTGAACGACAACGCCTCCAGTCACACGCACACCTGGACGGTGGGCGGCACCTACAACCTGACTGTGACGGTGAGCGATATGAAAGGCGGCACCGTCAGCGTGAGCAAAACTGTGACCGTGACCGACCCGATCGACACGTGGACGCAATACAGCATCGGCACCACGCAGAACCTGCAGGACATCGTGTGGGGGAAGGGCCGCTTTGTCACGGCCGAGTACTGGGGCAGCGTCTTTAACAGCTGGGACGGGACCACGTGGTCCGGTGTCGGAGTGCCGCCCAACTTTGACAGCCAGCCACGCCTTGCGTTTGGGAACAATCTTTTCGTCATGGCGGGCAAAATTGTGAACGCCACAGCGGCGCAGATCTGCTGGTCATCCGACGGGCGTATCTGGAATCAGGCCACCTTTCCCAATGGCGTTCCGCAGGTACGGGAGGTGGCGTATGGCGGTGGACAGTTCATCGCAGTGGCGGACAGCGGCGTGGTGCTGCGCTCGAACGACGGCAAGACCTGGTCTCTGACCACGGTGGGAACGAGTCCCAATTTCCGGCATGTGGCTTATGATGGCAGCACCTGGATCGCCGTGGCGATGAATGCAGCGCAGTCCCGGCCTGAAGTCGTGTGGACTTCTCTCAACGGAAGCACCTGGACACAGGGCAGCGCATTGGGAGTGGACACCTTCCGCGTGATCGGGGCCGGTGGTGTCATGTATGCGCTGGGCTGGTATGCAGGTGTGATGTATTCCGCGGACCACGGCATCACCTGGCAGAATGCGGCGCTGCCAGGCACGACACGGTGGACGACATACAACATGGCCATCAGCGATGACGGCGCTTTCTTTGTCACCGCCAAAGCCATGGATGAGTCCGGCACACCTTACGCGCTGCTGGTTTCCACCGATGGCACACACTGGTCGCGCACGACGGTGAATGGGGGTAACACGGCGGTGGGTGGTGCCAATGCTCTGGCCTTTGGTTTTGGCAGATTCATCACGGTGGAAAACAGCGGTGTCACACGTGCCTGCGCGGCTTTTCATCCCACAAATTCCGCTCCTGCCGTCTCGTTTCTCTCGCATCCATCCACAGGGATCGCACGGCAGCTGGTGGACTTCAGCGCCTCCGCGTCCGATGCCGAAAACGACGCTCTCGTCTATGCCTGGGACTTGGGCTCCCAACTGGCCATCCAGGACGGCGCAGAGACAACACCGGCCTTTGCCTTTGGTGGCAGCTACACGCTGACCCTGCGAGTGAGCGACGGTCGTGGGGGGCTCTCCACGCTGACGCAGACGATCAATGTGTCTGATCCAGTGAGCAGCTTTACGCAACGGACCAGCGGCACGACGAACAGCCTGAACACGCTGGCCACCAATGGATCCATCGTGGTGGCGGCAGGGGACGGTGGTGTCATTCGCACCTCCACGGACGGCATCACCTGGACGACACGCAGCGTCACTGAATATGCGACAAACATGTATTTCTACGGGGCGACGTGGGACGGTGCCAAATTCATTCTTGTTGGAGAGGATTACAATTTCAGCGTCTCTGCTTGGGTGAGCCTGGTGTACACCTCGGCGGATGGCATCACGTGGACGCAGCGCTATCGCGGCACTACGAGCAGCAAGCAGCTCTATGCAGTGGCCAGCAGCGGCTCGCGCACGGTCGCAGTGGGGAACAACGGGGCGGTGCTAGTTTCCAACGACGGCATCAGCTGGAGCACAGGCACGGTGAATGGCATCACCACGCAGACGCTCGATGGCATCGCGTGGAATGGCAGCGTGTTTGCATTCACGGGATATGCAGGGTCCAATGGCGGCACAGTGGTCTTCACCTCCAGCGATGGAGGCAGCTGGATCGACCGTTCGACCGGTGCTGGCGTGGCCAGCTGGCAGGACCTGCGAACGATTGCATGGCTGAACGACCGCTTTGTGGCCAGCGGCTGGTATTCCTCCCTGCGGAGCTCCACGGATGGTGCACAGACTTTCACCACCACACGGTCAGTGCGCGAAGAGAACCCCGCCATGGCGTATGGAGACGGCATTTACTTCACCGCCGGTGTGAACCTCGACTCCAGCAGCGCCGATGTGGATGTTCTCTCCCTCGATGGCACGAACTGGTATTCCTTCACCGCGCCCACCACGAGCGACCGCAATGCAGCGGTGTTTTTCAAGCACACCTTCATCACCGCCGGGGCGGGCGGCAGCATCTGGCAGAGCGGAGACACCACGCCGGCGCAGACTTTTGCCAGCTGGCAGACGACCAATTTTCCTGGTGGCGGGGCAGCGTCGCTTTCCACTGCTGATGCAGATGCCGACGGCGTGGCCAATCTCATTGAATATGCCCTGGGACGCGATCCAAAGATCGCCGCAGGCAGCAACGGTGCCGCAGGAACGGGTTATGCCGTGGTGCTGAGCAGCCGTGCGTGGTTGCATCTGGATGTGCCGGAACCCGCCGTGGGCGATGCGGTTTACACGGTGCAGGGCAGCGCATCGCCAGGCGGGACCTGGACTGACCTGGCCAAGAAAGCAGGCCCTGGTGCATGGACATGGCAGGTGGGTGGCACATCACGAATCAATCTCGGCACGGCTTCCGGCGGACGCCTGCCGGTGGAGATCGGCATGCCGGACAGCGCCAGCGGCCAGCCGCGCTACTTCCTGCGCCTGCAGGTCACCAAGCCTTGAGCAGGGTAAGATTAAGAGATTTTCATTATCTCCGCCTGCGGCGAAGGGCATGCTTCGTGGCATCGTCATGAAAACTCCGGCCCTGCTCACCTGCCTGATACTGTGCGCTCTTTCGACACTGCAAGCCCGCACGTGGACGGAGGCGCAGACGGGGCGGACGCTGGAGGCGGAGTTTGTCAAAGCGCTGGGAGACACGGTGGTCGTGCGTGGTGCCAACGGCTCCACCCTGCAGCTCCCGCTGGCACGCCTGAGCGAAGCTGACCAGGCGTTTGTGAAAGAACATGCCGCAGCCGCCAAGCCTGCGGAAAAAGAGTCTGGCAAGGAGGATGTGAAGAAGGCGCTGCTCGGCACCTGGGAGGGCTACATGGCGGACAGCGACGGCTCACGCCATGGCGACATCCGTCTGGTGATCACGGAGGACAAGATCACCGCCTCAAACCCGCAGGGCGACCGTGAAATGGGAGCGGGCACCTACAAAATTGCGGGCCGGAAAATCGACGCCACAGGCACGGAAGGGCAGTTCTCGGGGAAAAAGTACGAGGGCATTTTTGATCTTGAAGGCAAAACCTTGAAGTGGTGCTCTGCCAACGACAACCCGAACTCCACCCGGCCCACCAAACTGCAAACCAATCCGCAGGGCGGACAGTTTCTAATGGTGCTGCAGAAGAAATAATGAGTTTCACGAACGGCATCGCCGCGTTTGTTGCTTTTATGCGCCTGCTTGTCGTCGAAGATGAAACCAAGGTGGCCCGCTTTATCGAGCGCGGGCTGCGCGAGGAGGGCTTTACCGTGGAGACAGCGGGTGATGGCGATTCTGGACTGGCGAAGGCGCGTGAGGGGACGTTTGACCTCATCATCCTCGACGTCATGCTGCCGCAGCGGGATGGATTCTCGGTGCTGCGGGCACTGCGGAGTGTGGGCGTGTGCACCCGGGTGCTGATGCTCACGGCGCGCGACGGCGTGGTGGACCGCGTGCAGGGGCTGGACCTTGGTGCGGATGATTATCTGGTGAAACCCTTCGCCTTTGCGGAGTTGCTGGCGCGGGTGCGCGCCCTGCTGCGGCGGAGCCTCACCGAAGAGCAGGCGCTGCTGCATGCGGCAGACGTGCAGGTGGACCTGCGCGCACGGCGCGTGACGCGCGGGGGCAAGCTGGTGACGCTGTCCTCCAAGGAGTTTGGCGTGCTGGCGCACCTGCTGCGGCGGGCGGGCAGCGTGGTGACGCGCAGCGAGCTGGCGGAAACGGTTTGGGAAGACCTGCCCAACACGCCCAGCAACGTGATCGAGGTCACTGTGTATCACCTGCGTGAGAAGATTGACCGCGGCTTCTCCCCGGCGCTGATCCAAACCGTGCGCGGCGCGGGCTACCTGCTGCAGAAGACATGAAATCTCTCCGCGCCAGATTGTTCGTGGGGTTCACCGCGCTGCTGGCTGCGGCGCTGGTGATGTTTGGTGTCGTCGTATGGCTGGCGGCGCGGGAGGCGATGACAAATGATGTGGATGATTTTCTGCGCTCCAAGGCCACCCTGCTGGGGCGGCTGGTGACCCCTGGCAGGCTGCGGATGGAGCCGTGGATCGAGCAGGAGCTGCAGGTGCAGGAGCGGCATTTCATGCTCCAGGTGTTTGCGGCGGACGGCAGTTTTGCAGGGAAGTCGAGCAATCTGGCCGCCGTGCTGCCGCTGAGTGATGAAGCCCGGCGCTCGGAGCATCCTGCCGGGAATGCGGTGATCGAAACGCTGCCATTGAACGGGCGTGCCTATCGCGTGGCCACGCATCCGCGTCGAGAGCAGTGGGGGGATCCAGTGGCGCTGTACGCGCAGGCACTCATGCCGCTGGACACGGTTCACGCGCGTGAAGGGCGGCTGCTGGCATGGCTGGTAGGCTGTGGTATGGGCATGCTGGTTGCGGGAGGAGCCGCGGCATGGCATCTCAGCCGCCAGTGGCTGCGCTCGGTGGCCAACCTGGAGGAGGCGGCACGCGGACTCAGCAGCGCGGAGCTGGGCCTGCGGCGTTTGTTTGTGCCTGCGGATGATGCTGAACTGGCTGCTCTGGCAAACTCCTTCAATCAACTGCTGGATCGGCTGGAGGGAGCGCATGCCGCGCAGCAGCGCTTTACCGCCGATGCCTCGCATGAGCTGCGCACGCCGCTGACGGTGCTGCGCGGAGAGATCGAGGTGGCGCTGCGCCGGCCGCGCAGCGCGGAGGAATACCGGGAGGTGCTCGTGAGCAACAAAGAGGAGATCGAGCGTCTCTCGCGCCTCACGGAAAACATGCTGGCGCTGGCGCATGTGGATGGCGGCCATGCGATCACACAGAGGGAGCTGGTGAATGTGAGCGAGCTGTGCTCCAGCGTGACTGAGAGGCTGCAGGCTCTGGCGGGAGAAAAGCGCATCGCCCTGCAGCACATGGATGCCACAAATGAGCCGCTGAGCGTGAACGGGGACCGCCTGGCGCTGGAGCGTGTGATGACAAATCTCGTGGAAAATGCCCTGCGTTATTCGCCTGCTGGCGAACAGGTGACAGTACGCGTGTCCAAGTCTCCGCCCTGGGTCGAGGTGCAGGTCATCGATACCGGAGGGGGCATCGCGCCAGAGCATTTGCCGCATTTGTTTGAGCGCTTTTACCGCGTGGACAAGGCAAGATCCCGAGTGCATGGCGGCAGCGGGCTGGGGCTTTCGATCGTAAAGGCCCTAGCGGAGGTGCATGGCGGCAGTGTTTGCGTGACGAGCCAGGTCGGGCAGGGCAGCTGCTTCACGGTACGTTTGCCTGCGGCCTGATGTCGCCACGGTGCGTAATGGGCATGCGCCATGCCATCCCGACCCCGTCTCATCCTTGTGCTGGGAGACCAGCTAGATCTGCAGTCAGCCGCCTTTGACGGCTGCGACCCCAAGCGGGATGTGGTGTGGATGGCGGAGGTGGCGGCGGAGTCCACCAAGGTCTGGAACGTGAAGGCGCGCATCGCCGTTTTTCTCGCGTCCATGCGGCACTTTCGTGAGGCGCTGCGGGAAAAGGGATGGCGTGTGGACTATCATGAACTCGGAAAGCACGAGACGCTGGTGGAGGCGTTGCGTGCCAGCGTGCGTTCACTGAAGCCCTCCGGGCTTGTCATGGTACAGGCCGGAGAATGGGGAGTGCAGCGGGATCTGGAAGCCGCTGCCGCCGAGCTTGGCGTGCCGCTGGAAGTGTGGGATGACCGCCACTTTCTTTGCACACCGGCGGAATTTGCCAAGCACGCGGCGGGCCGCAAACAACTGCGGATGGAGTTCTTCTACCGAGAGATGCGCCAGCGCACGGGGGTGCTGATGGAGAAGGACGGCCCGGCGGGAGGGCAGTGGAACTTTGATCACGACAACCGTGGCACCTTCGGCAAAGAAGGGCCGGACCTGCTGCGTGTGCCACCAAAACGGTTCCTGCCAGATGAGATCACGCGCGAGGTCATCGCATTGGTGCAGGAGCGTTCTGCCAAGCATCCTGGCACGCTGAAGGATTTTGACTGGCCGGTGACGGCGGCGCAGAGCCTGGAGGCGCTTGACGATTTCATCACGCACCGGCTGCGGGACTTTGGGCAGTATCAGGATGCCATGTGGACGAATGAGCCGTGGCTGTACCACTCACGACTGAGCGCGGCGATGAATCTCAAAATGCTAGATCCGCGCGTGGTCATCGCGGCGGCAGAGAAAGCGTGGCGCAGCGGCAAGGCACCGCTGGCGGCAGTGGAGGGCTTCATCCGGCAAATCCTGGGCTGGCGTGAGTATGTGCGTGGCATCTACTGGCTGAAAATGCCAGACTATGTGCGGCTGAATGAAATGCAGGCGCACGAGAAGCTGCCGGGCTTTTACTGGACGGGAGAGACGGACATGAACTGCCTGAGCCAGGCCATAGGCCAGACGCTGCGTTACGGCTATGCGCACCACATTCAGCGGCTGATGGTGACCGGCTTGTTTGCACTGCTCTATGGCGTGGACCCGCATCAGGTCCACGAGTGGTATCTGGCGGTGTATGTGGATGCCGTGGAGTGGGTGGAGCTGCCGAACACGCTCGGCATGAGCCAGTATGGCGATGGTGGCCTGATGGCCAGCAAGCCCTACGTGGCCAGCGGCAAGTACATCCAGCGCATGAGCAACTACTGCACGGGCTGCAAGTATGACCCCGCGCAGTCCACCGGCCCCAAGGCCTGCCCCTTTACCACTCTGTACTGGGACTACCTGCTGCAGCATGAACCGCGACTGAAGAAGAACCAGCGCATGAGCATGCAGCTGAAAAATCTGGCGCGACTGAGCATGGAACAGAGAAGCGCGATCCAGCAGCAGGCGCGGCGGGTGCGGGAGAGGTGCGGTGGAGAGGGGTGATTTGCGGAGCTGAAGGATCGAGGACGAGTACGAATAGGCTACGCCAGAATGCCCTTCACCACCTTCGCGGGCTCGACGCCGGTGAGGCGGAAGTCGAGACCCTGCGCACGGAAGGTGAAGCGCTCGTGGTCGATGCCGAGCTGGTGCATCACGGTCGCGTGCAGGTCGCGGACATGGACGGGATTTTCGGCCACGTTGTAGCTGAAGTCATCCGTAGCACCGTAGGTGATGCCAGGCTTGATCCCGCCGCCGGCCATCCACATGGTGAAGCAACGCGGGTGGTGATCGCGGCCAGCCTCGGGGCTGTCCCACTTGCCCTGGCCTGCGACGCCCCGGCCAAATTCGCCGCCCCAGAGCACGAGGGTGTCATCGAGAAGGCCGCGCTGCTTGAGGTCTTTGATGAGTGCCGCGCTGGGCTGGTCGGTGTCGCGGCAGCGGGCGGTGCACCAGCTCGGGAGCCGGCTGTGGTGGTCCCAGTCAGGATGGAAAAGCTGGATGAAGCGAACGCCACGCTCGGCGAGACGGCGGGCGAGGATGCAGTTGGCCGCATAACTTCCGGCGCGGCGTGAGTCGGGGCCGTACATGTCAAAGACGTGATCGGGCTCGTCGCTGAGGTCGGTCAGCTCCGGCACGCTGCTCTGCATGCGGTAGGCCATTTCATACTGGCGGATGCGGGTGGTGATCTCGGGGTCGTGCGTCTTCTCAAAGCGCATCTGGTTCAGCTCCGCGAGACCATCCAGCATGCCACGGCGCAGATGGCGTGGCAGGCCTTCGGGGTCGGTGAGATAGAGCACGGGGTCTTTGGAGTTGCGCAGCTTCACACCCTGATAGCGCGATGGGAGGAAACCGCTGCCCCAGTAATGATCGTAGAGCGGCTGGTCGCTCGGGCGCTGCATCTTGGAGATGAGCACGAGGTAGTCGGGCAGGTTGCGGTTCAGGCTGCCGAGGCCGTAGCTGATCCATGAGCCCATGCTGGGGCGACCAGGGAGTTGGTGGCCGGTGAGAAATTGCGTCATGGCCGGCGCGTGGTTGATCTGGTCTGTCGTCATCGACTTGATGAAGCAGAGATCGTCCGCCACGCCCTGCAGGTGCGGAAGCCATTCGCTGATGGTGGCGCCGCTTTTGCCGCAGCGGCTGAACTGGGTGAGCCCCGGCAGGATGAGCTGCTTCTGGTTCGCCGTCATGGTGGTGAGGCGCTGGCCCTGCCGCACCGATTCCGGCAGCTCCGTTCCCGCCAGCCGCATGAGACCGGGCTTATGATCATAGAGCTCCAGCTGCGAAGGCCCGCCCGAATGCGTGAGGAAGATGACGCGCTTGGCCTTGGGTGCGAAATGAGGTAGCGAGGGAAGGCCCGGCACTTCCGGCTGCTCAGCGAGCGCGTGCAGCGCCATCGCGCCGACGGAGATGCCGGTGCACTGGCCGAGGAAGTAGCGCCGTGTGGTGTTGAGGGAGGATTCACTCATGGGTGATGGCTTCGTCGAGGTTGAGCACCAGGCTGGCCACGAGCGTGTGCGCGGCGAGTTCGGGTGTGGTTTGCAGCTTGCGGGCGTCTTCGGGATGGGCGCGGTAGTGGGCCAGTGCGCTGTCGAGTTCGCGCTCGAGTACGGTCAGCTCCTTGGCGGTAGGCTGGCGGGTCAGGACGGACTGGCAGAGAAGCGGCAGGCGGTCTTCCGTCTTCGCGGCCAGCATGCGTTTGGCCAGTGCACGGGAGGCTTCCATCATGGTCTCGTCATTGAGCAGGGTGAGTGCCTGCAGCGGTGTGTTGGTGCGGGTCATGGCCACCTCGCACACGCGGCGCTGGGCGCTGTCGAAGAGGAAGGTGGGGGCGATGCTGCGGCGCCAGAAGGCATACAGCGTGCGGCGGTGCTGAGCCGCGCCCTGGCTGGGCTCGTAGGTGAAGCGGCCCATGAAGATCTCCTCCCACACGCCATCCGGCTGGTAGGGGCGTACAGGTGGTCCGCCGAGGGCGGGATTGAGAAGGCCGGAGGAAGCGAGCGCGGCATCGCGGATCATCCAGGCAGGCAGGCGGAAGCGTGGGCCGCGTGAGAGCAGGAGGTTCTGAGGATCGAAGGCGTCTGTGCGGTCGGAGGACTGCTGATAGGTCGCGCTGGTGACGATGAGCTTGATCAGCTTCTTCACATCCCAGCCGTTTTCCATGAAATCCACGGCCAGCCAGTCGAGCAGTTCGGGGTGCGTGGGGCGCTGGCCTTGCAGACCAAAGTCATCCGGCGTGCGCACAAGACCAGCCCCAAAGAACATCTGCCAGATGTGGTTCACAAACACACGCGCGGTCAGCGGATTGTCCTTGGACGTGATCCACTTCGCGAGGCCAATACGATCCCGCGCCAGACCTGCGGGCCAGGGGGCGATAGCGGCGGGCACATCGCGCTGGACGACATCGCCTTTCTTGTCCCAGACACCGCGCACGAGCACGTTCGTCACACGCGGCTCTTTGCGCTCGGCCAGCACCATGACATTCAGTTTGCCGGCAGCGGCCTGAACTTCCTTGAGCTGCGCGGTGGCGCGATCCAGCGAAGCCTTGGCAAACTGGTAGGGAGTGTAGTCTTCCAGAAACTGCGCCATCAGGCGCTCGCTTTCGACTTTGCCAGCGGCAAGCTGTTCGAGAGGCGTGGGACCAAGCTCGCGCACAGCGGGGCCAGGTTGGTCGGTGGCGGAGACGCGGAAGCTGGCGATGTTGGCATCGCCATTCGTCGAGCGCTGGCGAAGTTCCAAAATCAGCTCCTCATCGCTCTCGAGTTCGAGGGGTTCGGCGAGGCCGTAGAGCGCGGTGTGCGGCTGGTCTTTGGGAAAGCCCTTGGTGGTCCAGCCATTGCGCGGGTCGTCATCCAGCGTGCCTTTCACATCGCCATACTCGCGGGCCTTGCCTTCGACTTTGGTGTCGGCCACGGCGCTTTTAACGAGGATGTCGCGGATCTGGGAGCTGCCTCTGCGTCGCACCTGCACCTTGATGTCGGTGAGGATGAATTCGCCATCTTTGCCGCGTGAGAGCACGCCGTTTTGCGGCAGCACTTCGAGCTTCAAGCCGGTGAGACGCGGCAGCTTGAGGACGGAGATGAGGCGGTAGTCGTCTTGTTTGGGATTTGGCCCGCTGGCAGAGACGATGCCGTCTTTCGCTTGAGCCAGCCTGGAGCCTTCCTCGGACTCCACCGCACCGTGAATGACATGCCAGGCCTGGAAACCGTCCTTCACTTCTTTCTGACGCTCGGTCAGCCATTGGGAGAAGGGCTTCTCCGCATCCGCCCTGGCTCTGGCCTCCACGGGCTTGCGGGCATCGACGAGCTTCTGGGACTCCTCCACCGCGCGCTTCGCATACGGTGACTGATAACTGAAATACGGCTGCGCCTTGGTGCCTGCAGAGCCGTCTTCGTCGATGCTGTTGAAGAAGGCGTTGAGGCCGTAGTAGTCGTGCTGGGAGATGGGGTCAAACTTGTGCGAGTGGCACTGCGTGCAGCCGAGCGTGAGGCCCAGCCAGACGGTGCCGGTGGTGTTCACGCGATCGATCACGTAGTCGATGCGGGATTCCTCCTTGTCACGGCCGCCTTCACCGTTGGTCATGTGGTTGCGGTGAAAGCAGGTGGCCAGTTTTTGCTCAGGTGTGGCATTGGGCAGCAGATCGCCGGCAAACTGCTCGAGCGTGAACTGATCGAATCGCTTGTTCGCATTGAACGACTCCACCACGTAGTCGCGCCAGGGCCAGTTGGTGCGCGAGGCGTCGGACTGAAAGCCATCAGTGTCCGAGTAGCGTGCGGCATCCAGCCACCACATGGCCATGCGCTCGCCGAAATGCGGGGAAGAGAGGAGGCTGTCGGCTAGATGCTCGATGCTGGATGCTTGATTCTGGATGCTGGATGGAGGCAGGCCGGTGAGGTCGAAGGAGAGGCGGCGGCGCAGAACGTACTCTGGGGCTTTGGGGGAAAGCGTACGGCCTTCTTTCGCGAGGCGGGCTTTGACGAAGAAGTCCACTGGATGGCCTTCGATCTTGGCCTTCAATGGTTTTTCGAGAGACCAGTGCTTGCCCCATTTCGCCCCTTCGGCGATCCAGCGTTTTAGCAGCGCGATCTGCTCGGCCTTGAGCGCGGGCTTGTGTGACTTGGGCGGCGGCATGATCTCCTCGGGATCGGTGCTGACGATTCGGGCCATGAAGTCGCCGGACTTCAGCACCTCGCGTGCGCCTTCCGCCGTGTCGAGCCGCAGGTCGGCCTTGCGATGGCCCGCGTCCTGGCCGTGGCAGGAGAGACAGTTGTCCGAAAGCAGCGGTAGCACCTCGCGGCTGAAGCTCACCGGCTCCGCATGAGCGGAAAACGAGAGGGCGAGGAGTGGCAGCAGGTATTTCGACATGAGACGCAACATGCTGAAACCAACGCGCTTGAACATGCAGGGTGCATGCATTGGCTTTGGATAATCCTGAGATTTTTACGTGCAACCGCACTCTGGACGGCGATCAGAGACGTATCTGGCAGCAGCCATTTACTCATGAGCAAGCCTCTCTCCAAACTGCAATCCGGCCTCGCGCTGGCCGGATTCGTCGTCGTCACCTTCTGTGCTCCGCTGCTGAGCGTGGTTGCGGGCTCCATGCCAGGAGCCTGGTATGCGGCGCTGCACAAACCCACATGGAATCCGCCGGCGTGGGTGTTTGGCCCCACGTGGACGCTGCTCTACACGCTGATGGCGGTGGCGGCGTGGCTGGTGTGGAAGCGCGCTGGCTTTTCAAAGCCCCTGCTGTTTTACTTTGTGCAGCTGGCGCTGAATGCAGCCTGGACGCCGATCTTCTTCGGCTTCCACTGGCTGGGAGTCTCAGTGGCGGTGATCGTGGCGCTGTGGCTCATGATTGCGGTCACGCTGGTTGCATTCCATCGCGTGCGCAATGCCGCAGGCTGGCTGCTGGTGCCGTATCTGATGTGGGTGTCCTTTGCTGCGGTGCTGAACGTCACTATCTGGCGGCTGAATGGTTGAGAATCCATGATGAAACCTGCACAAGCATGCTCAAAGCCTGCGGTGGTGGATGCGGCCGCCATTCGTGAATGCCTGCTGCGTCTGGCGGCGGGCCGGGGCGAGGGGGCCACCTACTGCCCCTCAGAGGCGGCGCGGCAGCTCAGCCGGGACTGGCGCCCGCTGATGCAGCCGGTGCGCGAGGTGGCGGCAGTGCTAGTGGATGAAGGGCTGCTGGTCTGCACACAGAAGGGCGTGCCTGCGGATCCGCTGGCCGCGCGTGGACCGATCCGGCTGGCGAGACCGGCAAAGGACTAGCGTGCTCCTTGTGGAATCTACCTGGCAGCCATGCGCGTAACCCGATCCTGCATGGCTGTGCACACCTTGTTTCATCAGCAGATCATCCCCGCGCCGCTGCCGGAGGTGTGGGCGTTTTTTTCCAATCCGCGAAACCTTTCCCGCATCACGCCGCCTGGGATGGGCTTCTCCACGGAAGAGAAAGATCTGCCGGACGCCATTCGGCCCGGGCTCATGATCACGCACCGGCTGCGGCCTCTGCTGGGAATTCCCATGACATGGCTCACGGAGATCACGCATGTGGTGGAGGGCAGGCGCTTTGTGGATGAGCAGCGCGTGGGGCCGTATGCGGTATGGCATCATGAGCATGACTTTGAGGACCTCGGCGATGGCCGCACGCAAACGACCGACCGCGTGACGTATGTGATGCCTTTCGGCCCGCTGGGAGAGCTGGCGCATCCATGGCTGGTGGCACCGGAGCTCAAGCGCGTCTTTGCGCACCGAGAGAAAGCAATGCGGGAGATTTTCCCCGGCTGAGGTTTGGGAGAGTCCACGCAGCACCGAGTGCCGTATCTGCTGGCTGACTTTCCACACCACACTCCCAAAACAAAACGCGCATGAGTTCCAAAAAATGGCTGATCACCGGATGTTCGAGCGGCTTTGGCCGGGCGATTGCAGAGGCGGCGCTGGCGGCCGGGCAGAAGGTCATCGCCACAGCGCGTGATGTGCGCAGCATCGCGGATCTGGAAAAGCCAGGCAGCTGCGAGGTCATGGCGCTGGACATCACGGATGAGGCGAATATCCGCGAAGTGATCGCGGCGGCGGGAGCGCTGGATGTCATCGTGAACAACGCGGGCTATGGCCTGATCGGTGCGGTGGAGGAATGCAGCGACGAGCAGATCCGCCGCAGTCTGGAGACGAATTTCTTCGGCCCGCTGAACGTCATCCGCGCAGCGCTCCCGATGCTGCGGGTGCAGAAGCGCGGGCACATCGTGAACATCAGCGCAGCGGCGGCCATTTCGAACTACCCGGGCTTCGGCATCTACGGCGGGGCCAAGGCGGCGCTGGAGATGATGAGCGAGAGCCTGCGGCTGGAGCTGGCGCCTCTGGGCATCCACGTGACGCAGGTGCAGCCGGGGCCGTTCCGCACGGATTTCATCGCACGCGGTTTGGAAAAGGCCGCCACGCAGATCGCCGACTATGATGGCAGCGCACGGAAATTTGCCACCTTTCTCGAAACCGTGAACGGCAAGCAGCCCGGCGATCCGGCGCGCGCCGCGCAAGCCATTGTGAAAATGGTGCTGGATGGCGAGCCCCCGCCACGCCTGCCGCTGGGCAAGTATGTGGTGAAGAAGATGCGGGACAAAGCCGCAGCCCTCACACGCGAGGCAGAGCGCTGGGGCGACGTGGCTGGGGCGACGGATTTTTCCGGCTGATCCTGTAGCCTGCATAGGGGATGATCGTTTGTTCGACTTGCACGTGGATGCAGCGTAAGAAAGCCCTGCCTGCATGAAAATCCCCGTATCCTATGATCTGAACGGCCGCCGCCGTTGCCTGTTGGTGCAGGACGGAGAGACCATTAGCATCGGCCGTGGAGCGGCCTGCAGCATTCAGGTGAGCGGAGAGGCTGTGGCAGAAGTGGAACTGACCGCCCAGCTCGTGAACCGCTGCGAGGTTGCGGTGGTGTACCCCGTCAATGGCGGCGTGCCCTACGCGCAGCCACTGCCATGGAAGACGACGCTGGGCGGCACCGAGGTGCAAATCATTCGGCCTGCCAGACCGGTGGCGGATGCGGTTGCCTCTGAGGAGAGAGCCATGGTGGTGCAGGGGCTCACCGAAGGAGAGATGCCGGTGATCCTGCGTCAGGATGAGCCGCTGCTGGTGGGTTCTGGCGCAGAATGCCAGTTGGTGATTTCAGATGCGGGCTGCCCGCCTTGCTTGCTGGCCCTTTGGGCGGCACCTGGAGGCAAAGTGCAGCTTCAGCTATTGGATGATTGCGCTACTGTGGGCTGGCTAGGACGTGCGGGCGAGAAGGAGGCGGTGCTGGAGCCTCCGCTGAGCCTGAGCATTAATGGCCGCATGCTCCTCATGAACAACAGCGCTGCGGCATCTGCCCAAGCTGTAGTAGCCAGACCTTTCATGCCAGGTACGTCGGTCATGCCCAAAGTGTCCGCCGTTCTCCCCAAGAGTGCAGACAGCGGCCCGAAGATCATTTCCAAACAAGCGCAGGCGGAGGTACCCAAAGAAGAGGCTGCCAGACCGGGCCAAAAGACTATCCTGCATGTGGAGGCGCCGGCCCATCGCCCGGTGGTGCTGCAGCAGGCCAAGGCTCTGGCCACCTCTGAAGCGGCACCGCTGACCATGGAGGAGGCGCAAAAGGCCCACACCAAAACCGTGAGCCCCACCGCCTTCATCCTTTTCAGCTGGCTGCAGGTGGGAATGACGTATGCCGTGGCGTTTCTGCCGCAGCAGACTTTCCAGCTATGGGCTGCTGCCGGGGGCCTGCTGGCGCTGACGCTGCTGCTGGGACTGGCTGCACTGCTGAAGTGAGTGGTGAGGCAGCATGCGGCTGGTTTTTTCCACGCCGGTGTCATACAACACGATGGCCCGCGGCACTCAGCGGGAAATGAATGGAACGCTCCATCGCCGACCAGCTCGAAACTCTGCATCCCGACGCCTTTGGCTGGGCGCTGCACTGCTGCGCTGGAAACCATGCGCGGGCGGAGGACGTGCTGCAAAACGCCTATCTCAAGCTGGCGCGGGAGCAGGCGTGGCACGACGGCCGCTCTGCTTTCAAAACCTGGTGGTTCGGAGTCATACGCCTCACTGCGCACGAGGAGTTTCGGCGGCTGCGCTATCGCGAATCCTTGCTGGGCAGGCTGCTGCTGCAGATCTCCGGCCAGGAGCACGACCCCCGGCCCTCCCCTTCCCGCAAAATGGAGATGGACGAGCGCGCGGCGGAACTGCGGCGCTGCCTGGCTCAGCTGCCTGCACGGCAGGCGGAGGTGCTGCATCTGGTCTTCTATCAGGATCTGACACTCACCGAAGCGGCGGAGGTGATGCGTGTGAGCATCGGCTCCGTGCGCCAACATTATGAACGCGGCAAGGCGCGCCTGCGCAGCCTGCTGCAACCGGATACCACTCATGAAAGCCAACCCCGATGACGATCTGCGCGCCCGCTTTGAACAGGCGCGCCGCTGTGACCGCCAAGATGCGCCCGCCTGGCGCCCGGCGCTGCTGGAGCAGAGCCCGATCCAGCGGCGCTCAAGCGCGCTCTGGAGCTGGAGCCCCGCTGCTCTAGCTGCAGCCTGTGCCGTCGTTCTGGCGGTTTTTCTCGGTGGCTCCCTCCATCATGAGCCAAAGCTCAGCGAGGCACTGCCGCCTCTCTTTGAAGCCCCGGCAGGCGAGCTTTTTGCCAGTTTGGAACCCTCTCCTCTGTCCTTTGAAGCTCCTTCCGACTTTCTGCTAAACGACCACTTCAACCTCTCCCTACCATGAAAACACTCCTCTGCTCCCTGCTTCTCCTGACCGCCTGTGCTCTGCCCGCCGCCCAAGTGGAGGAGTGGCTCAAGAGCGGCCTGCTCCACCCGGACCTGATCACCTCCGTGCGTGACCAGCTGGCGCTGACTGAAGAGCAGCAGTCCAAGCTCAACGCCCAGCTCAGCGAGGCACGCGCCCAAGCCGAGCCTCTGGAGCAGGCTGTGAAGGAGCAGAAGAAGGCCCTCAACCAGCTGCTCAAAGACAGAACCAGTACTGCCGAGGCAGCCGCAGCGCAGCTTTCCAAGCTGCTGGAAGCCGAGGGGGCCATCAAACAGCTGCAATTGAGAACTTTGATCGCCGTGCGCGATGTCCTGACGCCTGAACAGCTGGCCAAGGCACAGAAACTCAACCCGCCTGGGCAGCCTTCTCCACGCGCAGGACTGGAAGCACGAGTTGATGAGAAAGCGCACAAACTTCGTGCTGCGGTGGAGTCCCTCGGCATCTCGCCTACTGAAGCCATGAAGTATCGTGGCGAAGAAATCGAAGGCCTGATCAAAAGCGGCCAGCTAGCCGAGGCAGATGCCAAGCTGGATGAATTGATCAAAGACTCCCACTTTAAAGAACTGGATGCCGAGGTCGAAAAGGTGGACTTCTCCAAGTTCGAGCCTGGCAGCACGGATCTAGAAACGCTGCGGGAGCGCTTCGAAAGGCTGCAGGTGGCTGGTCAGGCGATCATTTCCCTTCCTCTGCTGCGTGAGATGCTGCAGGCCAAATCCGCCTTTGAAGAGGCCAAGGAGGCCCAGGACGCTGAAAAAGTGGGCCGCATCCTGACCTATGCTGAGGAAAGGCTGAAGAAAAATGGCGGCTAAAGCGGTCGCCCAAGGGCTAACCCCTTCTCAGTCAGACATCTGCATGTTAGCAGGATGGAGCAGGAGGCTTTGTGCCTGTCAGGTGCTTAGGGGAGGCATTCATCGCCCCCATCAGGTAGTAGGCAACAGGGCATAACCGTAGAAAACTTTTGTTTGCCTTTGGCCCGTTTCTGGCGATAAGACCGCACAAGTCACCTGTTAAGGGTCAGGCTCAGTCGTTCTTCAGGTGATTGTGAATCCGTTGGCGTTCATCAAACTTGTTGTGCGGGCTGGTCTTGATCGTGAGGCAGCCGACAAGCACCCAACAAAGATATGAATACCAAGATGTATGTGGGCAATCTGCCCTTCGCCGCTCAGGAGCAAGACGTTCGTGAGCTGTTCTCCCAATACGGTGGCGTCACCGAAGTCTTCCTGCCGATGGACCGCGAGAGCGGCCGCCCACGTGGGTTTGCCTTCGTTACCATGGATTCCGCAGAAGCCATGAATGCCGCGATCAACGCGCAAAACGGCCAGGAATTCATGGGCCGAAAGCTTGCCATCAACGAAGCTCGTCCCCGTGAAGAGCGTCCCGCAGGCGGTGGTTATGGCGGCGGCGGTGGCCGTGGCGGCTACGGTGGTGGCGGCGGCGGTCGTGGTGGCTACGGCGGTGGCGGCGGCGGTGGTGGTCGTGGTGGCTACGGCGGCGGCGGTGGTGGCGGCGGCGGCAAGCGCGGCGGCTATGACCGTGGCGATCGCGGCGGTCATCGCGGCGGCGGCGGAGACGACGAAGGCGGCTGGTAATTCCTGCCCCTGATTCCCTTTCTATTTCACCCGTGATTCGTTGAGCTGGCCCTCCTAGGCGGACTCGCGGATCACGGGTTTTTCTGCGTTTACAAACAGCGCAAACACGCCTGCGAGGACAAAGGCCCCTGCGCACATCCACACGCCTTCGTGGTAGTCGTGGTTGGTGTCGAACAAGTTCACCACATGCCGGAACATCAGAGTCATGAGGCCAGCGCCTACGTTGCCCCACATGTTGGACCAGCCAAAGAGCTGTGCCTGATGCTTGCCGCTGATGTCCTGCATCGTCGTCCACATCGCGGGCAGGCCGAAGTCGGCAAAGAAGGTGACAAGACCAAAGGCGAAGGCCATACCCCAAGGCGAATCAGTCCATAATGCCAACGGGTAGCAGGCTGCAGCTGCGAATTTAGTGACTGACATTGGCAGCATGCGGCCTAGCCTCTTCCCCAAACGTCTTGAGAGCGCATCCGTTAGTGTCCCCCCCAGCGGCAGGGCCAGAATGCCGATGGAAAGCGCACCTGTGGTAATCCAACTCGCGTCTTTTTCAGCCACGTGCATGACGACCTTTAAATAATCGGAGAGATATAAAATGAGAAAAGCCCAGCCGATATTCGTGAAGAACTGAACTGCATTGGCATTCCAGAGGTTCACACTGCGGCACGCGGCAGCCAGAGGGAAGCGCTTCGGGGGATTTTTTGCAGGCTGAAAGTCGCCACGACCTTCTGCAAGCAGGTTGATCTCTGCTGCATTGCAACCCGGGTGTTCGCGGGGGTGGTCACGAAACACACGCCAGTACCACCAGGCTACTAGGATGCCAGCACCTCCGTATAGCCAACCTGCATAGCGCCAGTTGCCAGACATGATGATCACGGAAGCCGTTAAGCCCGGTGCTACAGCGCCGCCAACGCGTCCGCCCCAAGAAATTGCACTGCTAGCGAATCCACGCGCCCCGACGTGAGCCCAGCGTGTGACCAAGCTGCTGCCAGCCGGATAGTAACCCGCCTCTGCTAGGCCGCAAAACAGTCTGGCAAGGAGCAATGTCCAGAATCCGGTGGCGAAGCTGGTAACTGCTGTGAAGACCGACCACGTGGCAATGTAGATCGTGATAAGCATGCGGCTGCTGAAGCGATCACTTAGCCAACCTGCGGGCACTTGAAAAAGTGCATAGGCCCAGAAGAAGACGAGCTTAACCCAGTCAGATTGGTTGGCGTTGAGCTGAATCTCCTGCTTGAAGGATGAAGATCCGATGATGTCCGCCAGGCAGATGCGGTCCAGATACATGAGAAAAGCCACGATCGTTGCCGTGGCGAGGATCTGATGACGGACGGCGGTGGGGCGTGCAGAAGAGGACATCAGAGAGACAAGACGCAGAAATTCAGCCAGCCCTAACAGGATTCCGGCTTGATGAACAGTCTGAAGGCGTGCATGTGCCGGATACTGCGGCGCAAAAGCGGCGCTTTGAATAGACTTGCGCACCCTGCAGTCTGACCAATCCTTTCCCTTATCATGACAGCCATTAAAAATCTTACCGCATTGCTGGTGCTGAGCTTTCTCGCCTCGGGCGTGCTCGGCTGGTTCCTGTTCCAAGCTCGCACGGATCTAGCGGCTACCCATGCCCAGATCGAGCAGATGAAGGCGGATCATCTGGAGGAGCTCAAGGCCAAGGAGACCGAATGTCAGCGCACTCTGGACACCCAGGCCGCGCAGCACCAGAAGATGATCACCGCGCTGAATGATGAGCACGAAAAAAAGATCGACGAGCTGCGCCAGGGAGAGCGCAAGCGCCTGGCCATCGCCGCCAAGGAATTTGAAAACATTTTCGAGGGAAACAAGACCACCATGCAGTACATCGACCTGCTGGAGGACAAGGTGAAGGCCGGCCAGACGCTCTCCAAGGCCGAGGTGGAAAAGCTGACCATCATCACCACCGGCCTCAGCTACCTCAAAAAGCAGTATCAAAAGCCCATGCAGGAATTTCAGGAGCTGGCGAACTACTTTGACGCCCAGGCCTCCAAGCACCTCGAAAAACCCAAGGGCGGCTTCTTCAAACGCCTCTTCAGCAGCGACTTCCGCGAGGCTGAGAAGGAATACCTGCGTCAGGAAGGCGCCAAGGAGGCCTTTGAGCAGGCTCAGGGCAAGTTTTCCACCACCTACAAGCAGGCGCAGAAGGTCATGGGCTCTGTGAATCTGGATGCCGACGCCCAGTTGCAGAAGCTGCACTCTTACATCGACGACAAGCAGCAGCAGAACGCTCAGGATCTCTCCTCCTTCTTTGACAAGGCTCGCAAAGCCCTGCGCACCCACCAGGACGTGTTGGATTTTGAGCCGGACACCGCCCGCCTGCCCGCTCCCAAACCACAGCCTTGAGCTGAAGCGGCGATTCGCGGCAACGACCTCTGAGAGGCGCAGGCATCCTGATTTTCAGAGGCCTTGGTGTGGAAAGATCACAAACAGCGGGGGAAAGGGCACAAAGAGAGGGGCAATCGAAGGAAAGGTTGCCTTTTGTCTGGCGTTTTCGCTAGGCTCACGAAATTCCAAGCCCCGCCCTACCCATCCGGACGTGGCTGTGGTACACCCCATCCTTCTCATTCCCATGCAAAACCATCCAAACCAAACCACCCGCCGAACTTTCATTCGCGGCACTGTGGCCGGCGCCGCCGGTCTTGTCGCATCCCGAGCCTACTCCGCACCGATCGGTGCCAATGGTGACGTTCGAGTCGCCGTCATCGGCTTCAACGGCCGTGGTGCAGGTCACATCAAGAGCCTGGAGGAAATCAAGGGCGTGCGCATCGTGGCCCTCTGCGACGTGGATGCCAATGTGCTGGCCAAGGGCGTGGCCAATCAGGCCAAGAAAAACAACACCGTCACGGCCTATACCGACTATCGCAAGCTCATGCTGGACCCGGAAGTGGACGCGGTGACGATCGCCACGCCGAACCACACGCACACCCTTATTGCCATGACGGCCATGCAGCATGGCAAGCACGTCTATGTGGAAAAGCCCGTGTGCCACAACATCTGGGAAGGCCGTCAGCTGGTGAATGCCGCTGAGAAGGTGGCCAAGAAGGGCATCGTGGTGCAGCACGGCATGCAGCGCCGCTCCAGCCCCGGCTGGGCGGAGGCCACGGCGTGGGTGAAGGAAGGCCATATCGGCAAGGTGACGCTCTCCCGCGGCGTGAACTACAAGTCCCGTATCTCCACCGGCCTGGCAGGAGCGCCGATCGACCCCAAGGACGGCATGATCAAGGGCACCTTCCATGATCTGCGCAACGTGAAGACCGACCCCGCCGGAGCTCCCCAGGAAGTGGATGTGGACTACAAGCTCTGGGCCGGACCGCGCGGCATGCAGCCGGTGCACCGCACCCAGTTCCACTATGACTGGCATTGGCAGTGGGCCTTTGGCAACGGCGACATCGGCAACCAAGGACCGCATCAGCTCGACGTGGGCCGCTGGGCGCTCGGAGATCCTGAACTGCTGCCCAAGCGCGTGATGAGCTTCGGCGGCCGCTGGGGCTACAAAGATGATGGCGAAACCGCCAACAACCAGATGGCTTTCTGGGCCTACGAGCCTGCTCCGCTGCTCTTTGACAACCGCGGCCTTCCTCTGAAGGACATGGACTGGAAGCAGGAGCCTGTCTTCCGTGTGAACGGCAAGACCGCTGCGGCACGCGTGGGCAACGTCATCCACTGCGAAGGCGGCTACGTCATCGAAGCCAAGGCCTATGACAACGAGGGCAACACCGTCAAGAAGTTCGACAACTTCAACGACGGCGCCGACCACATGCTGAACTTCATCAATTCCGTGCGTGCCGGCAAGCTCATCAACCCGAACCTGCATGTCGCCCACGGCTTCCACGCCGCTTCGCTTGCTCATCTGGCAAACATTTCCTACCGCCTGGGCAAGGCCGCGAGCGTCGAGGAAGTGCGCGAGCGCCTCAAGAACGACAAGGCCGGTCTGGAAACCTACGAGCACTTCGTGAAGAACCTCGAGGACAACAAGATCGACCTCAACGTGGACAAGATCAGCGCCGGCCCCTGGCTGGAGTTTGACCCGGTCTCCGAGAAGTTCGTCGGCGAGTTTGCCGAAGAGGCCAATAAGCTGGCGACGGAGAACTACGTGGAAGAGTTCAAGCTGCCGGAAATCTAAACGGAAAGAGGCTTTCGAGTCCTGCCAAATCACGCGCGGAGCCGGGAGACTGGCTCCGCGTCTGTATTTGGCCGCTTTTTGAGCCGTGGTAGTCTCCTGCAGCCATGGACCGCCACCTCCCCTTCCGCAGTCACGCAGGATGAAAAAATCCTCGGCATCGTGATGCATGCTCTCTGCCTGGCAGGCTTTCCCATTCTGGGGCCTCTCATCGTCTGGCTGATCAAGAAGAATGAAAGCAGCTATCTCGACATCCAGGGACGTGAGCTGCCGAGCTCCCTGCTCTGCTTCATCTTCATACGTGTGGCTCTGCTTTTTGCGATTGGGGAGCCACTGTGGTGCTGACCATTGTAGGGGGGGCGTGTGCTCCTAGGAGTGCAGGGGGCCTATTCCCGAGGACGATTCGCCTGCTATGAGGCAAAACGGTTGCGACCAGGGTGCCGTGGTGCTAGCAGAGCCCCCCGTTTCTTCCCCCTACCCAGATGCGACCCAACCAACTTCTCAAAGCCATCGGCCCCGAGCTGCGCCTGCAGATCATGACCTACATGCAGAACGACCAGCGTGCCGCCTACAAGGCCGTCATTGATTCGCTCGCACCCGCCAAGAGGCTGCGCCCTGCCTTCATTCTGGAGAAGTCCCGTGCCAAGCAGGCCGAGTGGGTGCTGGAGCAGCTGGCCACCAAGTCGAACGAGGAAGTGACGGCGCAGATTTTCCAAATCTGGCTGCTCAAAGGCCAGTCACAGATGCTCATCACCTTCCTGGATGCCGCAGGCATCGGCCATGACGGCAAGGGTGAGGTGAACGAACTGCCTGAAGAGATCGCAGATGACAAGGCCGAGGCTGCTGTGGCCGCCCTCCTGGCCGCCTACCCTGCCAAGCAGGTGGCGCTTTACCTGAGCATGTTCCAGCAGCAGCGCGAAGGCGGCTGGGCCTCTCTGACGAAGGCCATCGAAGCCCGCCCTGAGCTGAAACTCGAGGCCTGATCTCCGGCACCATGATGGACGCCCTCGACCGCGCCATCGGCAGCACGCAGGCGCATCTGGATGCGCTGCGCACCGCCGACGGCCACTGGGAGGGCCGTCTTTCCAGCAGCGCACTCTCCACCGCCACGGCTCTCGTGGCGCTGACCTTGGTGGATCGCCATGCGCATGCAGCGCCCATCGCTGCTGGCGCGCGGTGGCTTTGCACCCACCAAAACGCCCAAGGCGGATGGGGAGACACCACACTGAGCAAGAGCAACCTCTCCACCACGCTGCTGTGCTGGAGTGCCCTGCATCTGTGGAGTGCCGGATCGGAGGAGCAGAGTCGGGCCGCGGCACCGAGCATTCAACAGGCCAGTGGCTGGATCATCACACAGACGGGCTCCCTGGCGCCCGAGGTCATCGCCCGGGCCGTCATTTCCCGCTACGGCAAGGACAAGACTTTTTCCGTGCCAATCCTCATGCTATGCTGCCTCTGCGGCACCTTGGGAGAGCGGCCATGGCGGCATGTGCTGCCGCTGCCGTTTGAGCTGGCCGCGCTGCCGAGGACATGGTTTGGCGCCATCGGGCTGCCAGTGGTCAGCTATGCGCTGCCGGCGCTCATCGCCATCGGTTATACCCGATTTAAAAACAACCCGCCTGCTTGGTGGAATCCGCTGCGCTGGGTGCGTGCGCTGGCCTGGCCGCGCATCCGCCCCATGCTGAAGGATCTGCAGCCCTCCAGCGGCGGCTATCTGGAGGCCACGCCGCTCACCAGTTTTGTCACCATGGCGCTGGCCGGCGGCGGGCAGCTGGACCATCCCTGCATCCCGCAGGCCGTCGATTTCCTCATCCGTTCCAAACGCGAGGACGGCAGCTGGCCCATCGACACCAATCTGGCCACGTGGGGGACGACTTTGTCTCTGCGGAGTCTGGAGCAGCCGGACGTGCAGCCCGAACTGCGCACATGGCTGCAGGCGCAGCAGTACCGGGTGGTTCATCCTTTCACGAATGCCCCGCCCGGAGGCTGGGCCTGGACGGATCTGCCCGGCGGCGTACCGGACGCGGATGACACCTCCAGCGCGCTGATCGCCCTCAAAAAGATCGGCCACCCCTGCGATGCCGCCATCCAGCAGGGAATCACCTGGCTGCTGAATCTGCAGAACCGCGACGGCGGCATCCCCACCTTCTGCCGTGGCTGGGGTACGTTGCCATTTGACCGCAGCACACCTGAGATCACCGCGCATGCGCTGGGTGCCTGGTGGAGCTGGCACGAGGAGCTGCCGACCGAAATGCAGCTGCGCATTGGCAAAGCCACCCAGCAGGCACTCGCCTACCTGAAGCGTGTGCAGTTGTCGGACGGCTCATGGATTCCACTTTGGTTTGGTAACGAACACACTCACGACGAGAACAACCCCGTGTATGGCACGGCGCAGGTGGTGAATCATCTCAGCGGCAGCACTCATCTGAGCACGCTTTTTGAGGGCTTGATCCAGAGCGGCAGGAAATTCCTGCTGACGTCACAGAAAGCAGACGGCTCCTTTGGCGGAGATACTCAATCACCCCCCAGCATCGAAGAAACAGCCGTGGCCCTGAGGGCTCTTTGCAGTGCCGGGGCCGCCGTCCGAGCCCAGGTGCAAGCTGCATCTTCATGGCTGGTGGCCGCCACACAAAACGGCACCGTCTTTCCCCCGTCTCCCATCGGCCTTTATTTCGCACGGCTCTGGTATCATGAGCAGCTATATCCCGTGGTTTGGACCTTGGAGGCCCTGCAAGCGGCCAAAGAGGTTCTGGACCAATGAAAGCTGAAATCTTGGATGCAGGCTGTCACTCAGAGAGGGTATTTAACGACAGGCTTGAGTGGGATAACCCACCAAAGAGCGTGGACATGAACCCTCACAGCCATTGACATCTACGGTGCGACCCCTAGAATTGGATTCATAATTCACCCGAAAAAACCAGAAACGCGTATTGTCAGTTAGTGGAGGTCAATGGCATGAGGAACACAGAATTTGAAGACGAGCGGCGCCCGCCAAATCCGCCGCTGCATTCGGAGAAGATTGTCACAGACCGGAAGATCTTCTTCCTCGATCTCAAAGAAAACGACCGGGGCAAGTTCATCAAGATCACGGAAGATGTGCGCGGCCGCCGCGACACGATCATTCTTCCGATCGACGCCGCGCAGGAGTTCATGGATGCGATGATGCGCACCCTGGACGCTGCGGGTGTGGATGAGTGAGGACGGCTCTAAATCGAGTCAAGCGGATGGCCCGCGGTGGTTTTGAGCACTGAACAGGCTGAATTCCGCCATGAATCTTCAAACTCATCTTGGAGGTTTGCCCCCTGAGCCGTGCCGCCCTCGGCTGGGGAGGATGCTTATATGCCTGCTTCTCGGGTTTACGTCACTCAGCCTGCAGGCGAGTGAAGGGCCGGAACTCTTCTCGATCGAAACGGGCGTTGGTCCACTCCTGATTTTCGTGAGGCCCGAGGACAGGGACGGAAAGCCCTTCGGAGGCGGATCGAGAAAGCGCACAGAGAGCATTTTTGCTTGGACTGCGGGCGATCCCGGGCCGCCGCAACGAGTGATGCGCTGCGATGCTCCGCCGCCGCGATTTCTCCACCGCATCAAGCAGCACGTGGTGCTGATCCGTTATGACGACAGGCTGCAGCTGCTGGACCTGAAGGCTGGAAAGATGGAGCGGCTTCTCAAGGCAGAAGAGCCGAGCGATCTCGTGCGTACGGATGGGGACACGATTTACTTTCTGCGGCAGACCGTCCGGTGCGAGTCCTATGGTTACCGGCTGAAGACCCTGGATGGAAAGACGGTGCTGGATGAGTGGTATAGACCCAGGGACCGCTTGTGTGCCTACACTGCCGGTGATGCACCGAAAACAGCCGAGCTGGCGGAGCCGTTCATCGAGGCAGTATTGCAGCATGACGAGGAAGGGTTCTGGGTGGTGACGGCGGAAACCCAGCCGCGTCTTCTGCATCTGACCACACACGGGAGGATCACGGACATGCTGCCCTGGCAGGCGGACTGGGCGGTCTGCGAGGCCAAGTTCTTGTTGTCTCCGGATGCCAGGCACATTGCGCTTTCGATCCTGCGCATGGACCAGGATTTTCATGGGTGCCGGGACTTGGTGGTAATGAGCCGCGAGAAGAAAGCCATCCTTAAAACGGTGAGAGACGTCGATCTGCGAAACTCTATCCTAGACAGTTCGACACCTAGCATCCGGATGGAGTGGCTTGGCCGCAATACCCTGCAGTTCGGAACGAACTTCAGCTTCAATGGCCAAGTGCTCAACGTGGACACATCAGCCATCAGCGAGTCGTCTGCTTCCAAGCCAGATCTGCGGCAGGTGACGGCTGATCAGCGCGTGGTGGCGGGGAAATTTGAAACGACGTTTGGCCAGGTGTGGTTTGGCCATGACAAAGAGCTCGCGGGCAGCGTGCTGAACGCCAAGGGGGACTGGGTTTCCGCGTGTCTGGAGTTCAGTCCTGATGCGCAGTGGGCTGCGCTGACCTCGTCGGATCTGGACTGCGTGGTCGTTTTGGATGGGGAGAAAAGAAGCAGGCGCCGTCTCATCGACGGCTGGTGCTCCGACCTTGAATGGCTGGGTGGGTGGGGCGTGAAGCCATGACCCTGGGCGGCGGGAGTGAGGGATCAGACGAACCGGATCACATGCTTCTGCCCGTGCTCTTCATGGGCAGGGTTCAGGGCGCGGAGCTCGAATTCGGCGCGGTCTGAGTTGATGCGCACGATGACCCAGCCGTTGGGGCGCTTGGGATTGAAGGTGTAGGCCACGGGGGGCAGGTTGATGAGCGGGAGGCCGGTCTTCTCGTGCTTGGATTTCATCCAATTGTGGGTGTGGCCGTAGATGAAGCCCTGGACCTTGGGGTAGGAGGCCATGAGGTCAAAGAGGGGATCGCTGTCCTGCAGGCAGGTCCCTTTCACATTGTCGGGCATGCTGGCCTGCATGGGATTGTGGTGCGCGACGACGAAGGTGGGCTTGTTGGGCGCGTTGCGCAGCTCGCGCTCGATCCATACGAGCTGCTGCTCGCCGAGGCGGCCCGGGGTTTTGTTGACGATGTCCAGGGAGTCGAGCAGCACCCAGTTCACCTGCGCGCTGGTGACGGTGGCCACGTGCTTGTCCGGCACGTTCATGGGGCGCTCGGCATTGGGTGGCGGCGGGCCGACGATGACGTTGAGGAAGTTGTTGCGGTGGTCGTGGTTTCCCAGCGTGCAGTGGATCTGGATGGACTGCTCCCGCAGGGCCTGCATGCAGTGGGTGAAGGTCACGTAGTCCTCGGTCTTGCCGTCGAGGTAGGCGCAGTCGCCATTGACGATGAGGCCAAAGGGCTTCTGGCCGATCTTGAGCACCTGGTTGGCGCAGCGGCGCAGGTTTTCCGCCATGCAGACACCGCGTGCGTTGAGCGTCTCGTCCGCAGCGATGTGGGGGTCTGAAAAAAGCACCCAGATCTGCTCGGGAATCTCCAGGGCGGAGAGCTGCGTGGCGGCGGAGCCCAGGACGGCGGCGGCGCTGTGCTGCAAAAAACTGCGGCGGGAGAGAGGTGGCAGGGTGATTGGCATGGGGAAAAGAAACGGAGGCTGGAGGCCGGTTTGTGCGCGCAGGATGCGATGAGTTATGCGGCTCAGGTGCCGAAGTAGCGATCCCCTGCATCACCGAGACCGGGGACGATGTAGCTGCGCTCGTTGAGGCCGTCGTCGATGGCGGCGGTGAAGACCGGGATGTCTGGATGCGTCCGCGCCATGGCGGCCAGGCCCTCCGGGCAGCTGACCACGCAGATGAGCGTGATGCGCGCGGCCCCGGCCTCCTTGAGCTGGCGTGCTGCCTCGCAGGCGCTGCCGCCGGTGGCCAGCATGGGGTCCAGCAGGAAGACATCTGCTTCGGGTAGGCTGGCGGGCAGGTTGGCGTAGTAGGCGTGGGGCAGGGCGGTCTCTTCGTTGCGTTTGATGCCCACATGGGCCACCACAGCCTCGGGTACCAGCGGCAGAATGCCATCCAGCAGGCCCAGTCCGGCGCGCAGGATGGGCACGCAGACCAGCGGGCGTGCGAGCTGCGCGCCCTGCGTCTGGGCCAGCGGGGTCTGCACCTGCGTGGGCTGCACCGGCAGGCCGCTCGTGGCCTGGATGAAAAGGATGCGCGCCAGGTGATTGAGGTGCCGCCGAAAGTCGTGCGAGGATGTGCCCACGGCACGGATGGCGGCGAGGTGACACTGGGCCAGAGGATGCTGGACGACGACAGGCTGCTGCATGCGGAGCACTGTGCCGCGTTTGCTGGTGCTGGCAAAGTTTTCCACCACCTGCAATGACGTTCATGTTAGCATACAGGCATGAAAACACGAACCGGCGTGCTGGTGCTACTGGCATTCACCTTGGCGGCATGCGACACCCCCACGCAGCATGGATCGAGCTACTACGATCCGTCCAGCGGTCCGCCACCGTCTGGCACAGGCAGCGCTCCCCGCAGCAAGAGCATCGCCGAGATGGCGGGCAGCAGTGGCGCGCCTGTACCGCGTGGAGGCTACGCTCAGGGCTCGGGGCCCACGGCCATGCCGGGCGGGAATCAGTTCATGTACCAGCAGAATGTGTCTGGCCCGTTTGGCGGCAGCAGTTCCACGGGAGTGATCAATGCCTACGGCGGCGTGCAGAGCTATCAGACGATTGGCAACATGCCCGTTTACCCCGGCATGGCAGTGCCGGGGTACAGGCCAGGCCGGCGCTCCTATGGCAATCTGCCCACGCAGCCGGTGTATGTGCCCGGCGTGAACGGGGCGGCGGGCTACTACATCAATCCGAGCACGGGGGCGAGGGTGCCGGGGCCGTAGAGAGACTCAGACGTCCTCGCCTTTGGCCGCTTGCGCCCTTTTCGCCTCGGCCTTGTGCTTGAGTACCTCAAACACTATGGGCAGCAGGGAAACCACGATGATGAGGACAAAGACCAGCTTGAGGTTGTTCTTGATGATGGGGATGCTGCCGAGGAAGTAGCCGGCGATGGTGAAGCTGAGCACCCAGAGCAGGCCGCCGCCGAGGCTGTAGCAGAGGAAGCGGCGGTAGTCCATTCGCCCAAAGCCGGCGGTGAAAGGGGCGAAGGTGCGCACGATGGGAACGAAGCGGGCCAGGATGATGGCCTTGCCACCATGCTTCACAAAGAAGGCCTCCGTTTTGGCCAGGTAGTCGCGCTTGAACCAGCGCTGATTCACGATCCAGCCGCCCGCCTTGCGGCCGATCCAGTAGTTGAGGTTGTCGCCGATGATGGCGGCGCACATGAGCAGGGGAATGATGAACTCAATACGGATGAGGCCCTGTGCGGAGAGCGCGCCCACAGCAAAGAGCAGAGAGTCTCCGGGAAGGAAGGGCGTGGCCACCAGACCAGTCTCGCAAAACACGATGGCAAACAGCAGCGCGTAAATCATGGCACCATGATCCTGCGCGAAGGTCTGCAGGTGTTTGTCGATATGGAGGACGAAGTCGAGGATCTGGGAAATCATGGCCGCCGAATCTCCGGTGTCAGCGCGGTGCGGCAAACGAAAACTCATGCCGAATCCGTCGAAGGGCCAAAAAGCGGCTGAGCACGCCGATACAGCACGCAGGGTACGGTTTTTTACCATGGCAAAACGGTGAGGATGCCGCTTGCCAAAGGGGAGGAATGCTGAAACAAATCAGGCATGGAATCCCATGAAGTGATCAGCAAGGCCGTCGAGAAGACCAGCTTCAAAGAGGTGGCGGCACAGATGGGTGTCTCCTTATCGCTCGCTTACAAATGGTCGCAGCCCGATGAGCAGCAGGGCAGCGGCACGTCCAATCCGCTGGACCGAGTGCGCCAGCTCTATGAGATCACTCAGGATCCGCAGCTCATTCAGTGGCTGTGCCACAAGGCGAACGGCGTCTTCGTGCAAAACCCCACCACCGGCGGGCCGCGCGGCATGGAGCTCATGCCTGCCACTCAGGAGATCGTGCAGCAGTTTGCCGACCTGCTCACCGCCATCAGTCATGCGGCCTCGGACAATCATATCAATGCCAAGGAGGCCGAGCACATCCGCAGCGTGTGGGATGAGCTGAAGCGCTTTACCGAAGGCTTTGTGCGTCTCTGCGAGAAGGGGGATTTTGGCCACCTTGCGGACGAGATCAAAACCCATCGCCCCAAGTAAGCCGGAAGGCTTTTGAGCCCATTTCTCTGACATGTCTGCTACCGGTCCGCTTCTCATCCGCCACGAAGGCCATACACCGCGAGAGCGCAGCACCTGCGGCTGGCGGGACCGGCTGATCAGCCGGGAGGACGTGGAGCTAAACCCCGCCGCGTGGGCGCATGCGGTGGACATTGACGGCGCCAAGCTGCACTACCATAAGCGCTCCACGGAGCTCTACTATGTATTGGAAGGCGGAGGCACGGTGGTGCTGGATGGCGTGGAGCAGCCTGTGAGCAAGGGCTCGCTGGTGCATATCCCGCCCGGTGTGGTGCATGGGGCCCGTGGCAAGATGCGCGTACTGGTGGTTGGGATACCCGACATCGCCGAAGACGATTATTTTGAGGCGAAAGAGGAGGGCTGAGAGCCGCAAGATTCGGCAAGGGGCTTGGCCTGAATCATGCTCGGGTGTGGGCCTACGGTGCTTAAATCTTTGTTTGCACCTGGCAGAATTACTATTTAGCTAGAGAGCGATGAAAACAAAAATCTACAGCCTGCTGATTGCTCTGCTTATGGTTCTGGGAATGGGAACGGTCACCGTTGCCACGGCCTCAGACTTCGCCACCGACGTCAATATGAATCACCCCTTGGCCGGATTGCGCCCCGCCATGGACTTCCGAGGCCGCTACCCTGCGTTGCTAAAAAGCATGCGCGCCGGACACGTGTACTCTATTTCTCCAGACAATGTGCAGAGATACGGCTACCCCACGCTTGGCAAATACAATGGCCAGGTTTACTGGATGGTGCCGGTGCAGTTCTACACTTTGGGTGGAGACACCTCCTACCAGCAGTTGAGCGATGACGGTCGGCCGCTTCCTCGTATTTCCCGCTCTCGCTACAGCGCTTCCCGCCAGACCACCGATGCCTACGCCTGCGTCCGCAATGGCGTTGTGGAGCACTGGATCTACAAGATTTCTAAAGCGCCGATTCGCTGATTTTAAAAAAGTCGAATTTTTGCTCTCTTTAGGGTCCATGCTACAAGCTTGGACCCTTTTTTGTTATCATAGGTTTGAAGCTTAGACCGGTTCTCAGAAAGGATGTCATAAACTGGTCTTTGCGCGGCACTGGGACTGAAGGATGGAGGGCTGGTCGATCATGGAGCGCAGGGCTTCCATAAGCCGGTCCTGCAGTTGTCTGGAGTTTTTGGCGATCCAGCCGTTGAACCAGTCGGCCTTCAGGCGCAGCCACAGGCGTTCGATGGCGTTGAGATCTGGCGAGCGCGCCGGCAGATACTCTGGCTGAAAGTGATACCAGTTGAGCCGCTTGACCTTGTGCCAGGAGGCATTGTCGAGCACCACAATGGCGCGACGCCCCTCCACCGCCGGGTTCTCCTGGGCCAGAGCATCGAGGAACACCTGGAAGCTTTCGCTGTCGCAGAGGTTGAAGAGCATCGTGGTCAGCCGCCCATCCGCAGGACATACTGCACCAAAGACGTTGTGGCGGATATGTTCGCCTAGGTAGGGCGAGAGGCGCACCTTGCCGATCTTCGTCCAAGTGCGCCGCGGACGCGGGTCGCCTTCAAAGCCGCTTTCATCGCAAAACCACACGTCGGTCTGCGGATCCTCCTGCCAAGCGCGCAGCTTGACGCAGAAGGCCTCGCGCAGTTCCTCGTCCTGCTTGAGCGGCCAGGGACGCGGCACCTTGAGCTTGTAGTCCTGTTCGTGAAGATAGCGCACCGTGGTGCTGTAGCCGAGCTGAGTTTGCAGGTGTTCCTTGATCCAGCCGTGGAGCTTGACCGCTGTCCAGTGTGACTGCCCGGCCAGGGAGGGATCTTCAATGAGCGGCACGATCTTCTCGGCCACCTGTGCCTTGGGCAGGATGCGCCGCCGTCCGCTGCTGCGCCCGGGGATGAGTCCGTCAAGACCGGCGAGGTTGAAGGCCTGAATCAAACGCAGCACATGCCGCAGGCTGAAGCGTGAGAGCGCAGAGACCTCCTCGCGGCTTTTGCCTTCGTAAAGCCAAAGCAGGGCCTGCAGCCGACGGAAACCTTTTTTGGTGGGGGTGCAATCCATGGCAACGCGCACTTCATCATGAGTCGCGTTGTCCACATTGAGCTCGATGCACGGGCGGGCCACCACCGCCTATTCATTACCATAATTCTAAAATGTACAGCCCGAATATGACATTCTTTTTGAGAACCGGTCTAAATCTCCATCGCCGCTGGGGGGCATTACGGGAAAGAATGATTTCAGGTTGTTTAGTTCATACAGTATTGTTTTACAATGAAATAGAGAGGTAATTCTGAAAAAGGAACGAGCATAAATACCTCGTTGCGCTGTGAAAACACCTACGAATCGTTAATTGGCCGACGCCTCTGCATAGGCTTTATCGCAGTCGCGTCGAGCACTTTAAAAACGATAAATATCACTGGACCATCCCAGGAAACATAATTTTATTATAAATATTCAGATCCAATAAATTTATCATTATGAGCGAAGCAGCCGTCAGCACCCTCATCCCTGACATCAAAGAAATCCTGGCCCAGCACGGCCGGTTCCCCGTGGAGAACCTGTCCGGGGCCGATGATCTCTACAACGCAGGGCTGACATCCTTGGCCACTGTAGCGGTGATGCTGGCGCTGGAGGACAAGTTTAACGTAGAGTTTCCCGATACCATGATTGGCCGCCGCACCTTCCGGAGCATGGAGTCGATCGCGGAAGCGATCACCCAGCTCGCGGCCTGAACCTCCCTCCCACTAAACCCATGCGTGATTTCATCGAAACCGCCATCCTTCACCCCTGCCACCCACTGCCGTGAGCACGACTACCCAGACCAGCGTCAATTTTGACGAAATTCTCAAGGAGGTGCATGCAATCGGCAAATCGGTGCTCCGAGTGCATGCTTCTGATGTGGACAAGCAGGCGCGGTTTCCGCAGGAGTCGATCGATGCCATGCGTGGTGCCAAACTGCTGAGCGCGTACGTGCCGCAGGAATATGGCGGCATGGGACTGAACCTGCAGCAGACCGCCAAGATTTGCGAGGCGCTGGGCCAGTACTGCGGCTCCTCGGCCATGATCTACGCCATGCACAAGATCCAGGTGGCCTGCGTGGTGCACCACGCGCAGCAGTCCGAATACTTTCGCGGCTACCTGCGCCAGCTGGTGCAGGAGCAGCGTCTGATGGCCTCTGCCACCACGGAGATCGGCACGGGTGGCGACCTGCGCTCCAGCATCTGCGCGGTGGAGATCACGGGAGATCGTTTCAAGGTCAGCAAGAAGGCCCCGGTCATCTCTTATGGAGAGGCGGCGGATGAGATTCTGGTGACCTGCCGCCGCGCCCCGGATGCGCCGGCATACGAGCAGTCCCATGTGATGGTGCGCAAAGGCGAGTACACGGCGGTCCCCATCTCGACCTGGGACACCATGGGCTTTCGCGGCACCTGCAGCTCGGGCTTTGAACTCACCGCCGAAGGGAATGCCGAGCAGGTCATTCCAGAATCCTTCACCGAGATCCTCAGCCAGACGATGCATCCCTACTCCCACATCGTGTGGGGGGCGCTGTGGTCCGGCATCTGCATGGATGCGGTGAACCAGGCGCGCGCCTTTGTGCGTGCCGAGGCGCGCAAGACGCCGGGAGAGACGCCCATCTCCGCCATTCGCCTCGGCGAAGTGGACCAGGTGCTGCAGGTGATGCGACACAATGTGGCCACCATGGCGCGTGAATACGACGAACTGCGCAGCCGCAACTGCCCAGGTGTGTTTGAGGACTTCGGCTTCTCCATCCGCACGAACAACCTGAAGCTCTCCTGCTCGCAGCAGTTTGTGGACATCGTGGGCCGCGCGATGCTGATCTGTGGCATCTCAGGCTATCGCAACGACTCCAAATTCAGCATCGCCCGCCACCTGCGGGATGCCTACGGTGCCGCGCTGATGGTGAACAACGACCGCATTCTGAAACTGAACGCCACCATGCTGATGGTGCACCGGGAAGGCTGATCTCATGACTTGCTCCTCCACCTCTTCTCTTCCTCTCACCGAGGCCTATCAGGCCTTTCTGGACCAGGTGACCGAGGCCGGGCTGCTCATCTCCTTGGGAGTGCGCGGCGTGTATGGCTACGGCGGCACCTTTGACGCCGTGCTGCAGGGCTTTGACCGTCTGGTGACCAAACGTGCGTCGGGCTTCAAGGCGGACGTCATGCGCCTGCCGGGGCTGCTGAGCCGGGAGCACTATCTGAAGACCAGTCACATGGAAAACTTCCCGGACCTCATGGGCTCGGTGCACAGCTTCATGGGCCGCGACCGCGAGCACATCGCCATGCTGGCCAAGCGTGAGAACGGCGAGGACTGGACGCAGGACCTCAAGCCGAGCGAGCTGATGCTTTCCCCCGCGTGCTGTTATCCGCTGTATCCCACGGCCACCGGTACGCTGACGAGCGAAGGCCGCATCGTGGACCTGCTCTCCCAGGTGTTCCGCCATGAGCCCTCCATCGACCCCTGCCGTCTGCAGTTTTTCCGCCAGCGCGAGTTTGTGCGCATCGGCACCGCCGAGCAGGCGCTGGAGCACCGCAGGCGCTGCCTGGAGCTGGGCCGCGACACGCTGGCCGAAGTGGGGCTGGAGGTGGACATCGTGCTGGCCAATGATCCCTTCTTTGGCCGTGGCGGCCGCGTGATGGCGGCCTCGCAGAAGGATCAGGATCTCAAGCATGAGTTCACCTTTGCCGTGGCCACGGCGGAGAAGCCGACGGCCATCGCCTCGACCAACTGCCACCTGGACTACTTTGGCAAAGCCTTCGACATCAAGCTCCCGAATGGAGAGCCCGCGCACTCGGCCTGCATCGGCTTTGGGCTGGAGCGCATCACGCTGGCGCTCTTCAAACATCATGGCTTTGATCCCGACCGCTGGCCTGCGGATGTGAAGAACGCCCTGGAGCTATGAGCCTGCCTTTTCCAGCGCTGGACGTGCAGACCTACACACGCCACCGCCTGCACACGCAGGAGCGCGAGTGGGCGGAGACCAACTGCTACGTGGATGTATGGATCGAGGTGCTCCACGCGCTCGGGCTGGAGCCCATCGCGGCGCTGCCCTTCACGCTGGGCATCGACTTTGAGGGCGACCAGTGGACCTTTTTCAAATACCAGCTGGGGGATCTGTATGACCTCTACGGGCTGGATGTGCAGGAGCTGGCCCTCTACCGGCCGCTGACGGCGCACATCCAGGAGCAGCTGGGCATGGGCCGCACATTGCTGGTGGAGCTGGACTCCTTTTACCTCCCGGACACCGCCGGCAGCGCCTACCAGCTGGAGCACGTTAAAACCACTGTAGCCGTGGCGGAGATCGACATGGAGCAGCAGCGCCTGGTGTATTTCCATGCACAGGGCTGCTACCAGCTGCAGGGAGATGACTTTGAAAACATCTTCCACCTGCGTGGGGAAAAAAATCCCGCCATCCTGCCGCCCTACTGCGAGGTGGTGAAAAAAGCCCCCACACCTGCACTGCAGGGAGAGGCCCTGCTAAGCGCCTCACTGGTGCTGCTGCAGCGCCAGCTGCAGCGCCTGCCGGTGGAGAACCCCTTTGTGAAATTCCGCGCGCGCTTTGAGGCGGACATGCAGTGGCTGATCCACGAACCCATCACCACCTTTCACCAATACTCGTTTGCCACGCTGCGGCAGTTTGGCTCCTGCTATGAGCTGGCAGGCACCTACCTGAAATGGCTGCAAGGCCAGGGCGTGGCGGGGCTGGATGCAGCCATCGAGAATGTGATGAGCCTTTCCACCACGGCCAAGGCGCTGCAGTTTCAGCTGGCCCGTGCCATGGCGCGCAAGAAGCCGATCGACTTCACTCCGGTGGACCAGATGGCGGAGCGCTGGACGCAGGCCATGCAGCAGCTTAAGAGTGCGTTTCCCGCATAACATGCCATGACCGACTCCGTGCCTTTTGCCCCGTGGACCTGCTGCGCGCAGACGCCCGGCGCCAGCCCGGAGCCTGCGGCGGTGCAGGGGGCGTGGTTTGAGGCGCAGGTGCCGGGCACCGTGGCCGGGGCACTGCGTGCGCGTGGAGAGTGGAACCACCAAAGCCCGCCGGACATCGATGCGCAGGACTGGTGGTACCGCACCAGCTTTGCCATGCCGTCGGGGGATCCCTGTATGCTGTGCTTGGACGGACTGGCCACGCTGGCAGAGGTCTGGCTCAATGGCGAGTGTGTTCTGAATGCGGACAACATGTACCGCAGCTACCAGGTCGATGTCTCAACGAAGCTGAAAGCGGAGAACGAGCTGGCGATTTGTTTCCGCTCGGTGACGGCTGATTTGAAGAAACGGCGCCCGCGTCCGCGCTGGAAGACGAATCTGGTGAACAACCAGCAGCTGCGCTGGCTGCGCACCGGTCTGCTGGGGCGCATTCCCGGTTGGTCTCCGCCCGTGCCTGCCATCGGTCCGTGGCGTGAAGTGCGTCTGGAGTGCCGCCCGGTGCGGCTCAGTGAAGTGAAGCGCACGTCCGTGCTGGATGGCGTGGATGGCGTGGTGCGTTTTCAGGCGCGTGTGGCATCGGTGCAGAAGATAGTCTCAGCCCGGCTGCATGTGGGAGGACATGAAACGGCGCTGCATATTCAGGAAGATGTGATCAGCGGCGAGCTGCGCGTGCCGCAGCCTGATCTGTGGTGGCCGCACACACATGGCGCGCAGGCGCTGCATGCGGCGGCTGTTTGGATCGAGACGGAAAGTGGAACGCATGAGTTTCCGCTGGAGGCGATTGGTTTCCGCCGGATTGAGGCGAGCCATGAGCCCGGCTTTGCGCTGCAGGTGAATGGAGAGCGCGTGCACTGCCGTGGCGCGTGCTGGACGACGCATGACATCTTCCACCCTGGCGGCACCGGAGAGTCGCTGATGCATGAGCTCATGCTCGCCCGAGACGCAGGCATGAACATGCTGCGCATTGGCGGCACGATGAATTACGAAAGCGATGCCTTTTACCGCCTGTGCGATGAACTGGGCATCCTGGTGTGGCAGGACTTAATGTTTGCCAACATGGACTACCCGGTGGAGGACGCGGCGTTTAATGCGAACATCACCACCGAGGCCACGCAGCAGCTGGCCCGGCTGGCACAGCACCCCTGTGTGGCCGTGTATTGTGGCAACAGCGAGATCGAGCAGCAGGCGGCCATGCTGGGCCTGGCGCGCGAGCTCTGGCGCAATGTCTGGTTTGGCGAGCAGCTGCCTGCGCTGTGCGGCCAGCATCATCCGGGCACGGTGTATGTGCCGTCATCGCCCAGCGGCGGAGTCTTGCCTTTCCACACGCGCACGGGGATCACGCACTTTTACGGCATCGGCGCGTATCTGCGCTCCCTGCGCGAGCTGCGGCAGGCGGATGTGAAGTTTACCAGCGAGTGCCTGGGCTTCTCCAATGTGCCTGAGCCGGAGGCCATAGATGAGATCATGGGCGGGCTCATGCCGGTGATGCACCACCCGCGCTGGAAGCAGCGCGTGCCACGGGACACCGGTGCAGGCTGGGATTTTGAAGACGTGCGGGATCATTATCTGCGCGAGGTCTTTGGCGTGGATCCGGTGACGCTGCGCTGCTTTGACATGCCGCGCTATCTGGAGCTCAGCCGTGTGGCACCCGGTGAGATGATGGCGCGCACCTTTGCGGAGTGGCGCAGCGGCCACAGCCGCAATGCGGGTGCGCTGGTGTGGTTCTACCAGGATCTCTGGCCGGCGGCTGGATGGGGCATCGTGGACAGCAGCGGTGCACCCAAGGCGGCGTACTACCAGCTCAAGCGCCTGTGGCAGACACGGCAGCTGACGCTGACGGATGAAGGCCTGGACGGGCTGCATTTGCATCTGAGCAATGAGAGCGCCGACAGCGTGGAGGGCTTTCTGGAGGTGCAGCTGCTGCGGGAGCCCAATGTCAGCGTGGCCTGTCATGAGATCGCGCTGAAGGTGGGGCCGCGTGCGCTGGAGACACGCAGCGTGGATGAGATCCTGGGCTCGTTTTACGACGTGAACTATGCGTACCGCTTTGGCCCGCCGGTGCATCATGCGGTGGTCGCCACGTGGTACACGGCGGAGCGGCAAGTGCTGAGCGAGGCCTTCCACTTCACGCGTGCGCGCGATCCCGAGGCGCAGCCCATGGCTGCGGGCCTGCTGCAGGCCGTCGCGGAGGCGCTGGGAAACGGGCGCTACCGTGTGACGCTGAAATGCGAGCGCTTCCTGCACAGCGTGCGGCTTTCTGCCAAAGGCCACCTACCTGCGGACAACTACTTTCATCTCATGCCTAACCGGCCGAGGGCGGTGATTTTCACGCCTCGCACCGGCGGAGCTGGCATGCTGAGAGCTTATGTTGAAGCCCTGAACATGATGGGCGAAGTTCCGGTGGAACTGAGCCCCTCTCCACCAAGCCCCGTATGACCCCCGCCGCCGATGATCCATGCCCGTGCATGCCGGAGGAGCAGGCAGGGATGGACCACATCGAGCGAACGGCTTTTTATTTTGAGAGCGGAGGGCAGTCCTTGTTTGCGTGGCTGCATCGTGCCGCAGGCGCTGGTGATCACGGCGTATTGATCTGCCCGCCGCTGGGGCATGAGCAGGTGCATGCTCACCGCACGCTGCGGCATCTGGCAGACCGGCTGGCAGCGGCGGGTTTCACGGTGCTGCGCCCAGACTATCTCGGCACTGGAGATTCCGAAGGCGTGGTGGAGGATCCGCAGCGGCTGGCCACATGGCAGACGAATGTGGAAGATGCTGCCGCATGGCTGCGCAGCATGGCAGGGTGCCGGAAGATCAGCCTCGTGGGCCTGCGTTTTGGGGCCGCACTGGCGGTGCAGTATTCGGCGCGGCATGAGGTGGAAAATTTGGTGCTCTGGGCGCCGATGGTCAAAGGTCGGCGCTACGTGCGCGAACTCACCGCGCTGGCGCAGACCGCGCAGATGGCTGCATCTGAAGCCGAGGCAGGCAGCATCGAGGCGATGGGATTTGTTTATACCCGCGAGATGGCGGCGGACCTGGGCAAGATTGATCTGCTCTCCTGCACACCGCGCTGTCAGCATGCGCTGATCGCCCCCATCTCAGGCGATGGCGGTCTGCTGGATCATCTGGCAAAGCAGGGAGTGGCGGCGGAGT
This sequence comes from Prosthecobacter vanneervenii, assembly GCF_014203095.1. Lineage (NCBI taxonomy): Bacteria > Pseudomonadati > Verrucomicrobiota > Verrucomicrobiia > Verrucomicrobiales > Verrucomicrobiaceae > Prosthecobacter > Prosthecobacter vanneervenii. Next base: position 78,038 of record NZ_JACHIG010000016.1, read on the forward strand.
CCGTGGCGGTGTCTGGCTACAACGAGATGATGGCCGAGCCGCACGACACCGTGGTGCCGCATGAGGCGCTCAAGAGCATCACGGAATGGATGAAGGCCAAGGTGCCGCCGATGCGCGCTGCCGCTGCCATTTCACCCTCCGCGCTGGTGACGTCCATGCAGACCGGCGGGGTGAGGGAGAGCATTCACCGCATCAGCAGCGCACCGGATTTGTTTGGCATCCTGGCGGAGCCTGCCGGGCGTGAGACCTCACTGCCGTGGCTGGTCATTGCCAATGCGGGAGCGGCTCACCACATCGGGCCAGGGCGGTTGCATGTGCCACTGGCACGTCAGCTGGCAGAGCTGGGCTACCCCAGCCTGCGAGTCGATATCAATGGCATCGGCGACAGCGTGGCCGCAGATCCTGAGAATGAAAACGATGCCTATGCCGCCACTGCCTTTCGTGATGTGAGCCTGGTCTGCGACTACCTGCGTACACGCCAGCCTGGCAGGCCCATCGTGCTCATGGGGCTCTGCTCCGGGGCCTACGTGGCCTTCCAATCTGCCGCGCAGCTTCCTGATCCCGCCATCATCGAGAGCATCCTGATCAATCCGCTAGTCTTCTTCTGGAAGGAGGGGATGGTCATCAATGACACCAGCATGGATCAACTGGTGGCCTGGCGTGAGTATGGACGGGCCTTCTTCAAGTGGAGCCACTGGAAGAAGCTGCTCACTGGAAAAACGCGCACAGGCTTTGTGGGATCGATCAAGCGCTTCTCCAGTCATCTCAAGCCGCTGGCCGAGAAAGTGGGGAAAAAGCTGGTGGCCAGCCTGCAGCCCGCCCGTCCGGCTGCGCCGGAGCAGTACCTGGGGTGCGGGCACCCAGCTCGGCAGGATCTGGCGGGAGATCTGCAGCGCATCGCCTCAGCAGGGCGTACGCTGGCCATGTTTGTCTCGGACAATGATCCGGGCCACTTTCTCATGATGTACCAGGCCCGGCGCAAGGCGAACCAGCTTATCAGGCAGGGCCGGTTGCAGTGCCACTTCATCCCCAATGCGGACCACACCTTTTCCACTGCGGATGCGCGTGGCAGATTTCACCGCATGCTCATTGAGTATCTGCACCGCCGGTTTGGCAGCACCCCGAGCCTGGGCGCAGCTCCCAAGACCGGAGGGGATGTGCTGCTGGCGTCCACACTGAGTTCATAAACCAAAAACCCCTGCAACTCAGTGAATTGCAGGGGTTTTGAAATTGGTTGCGGGAGTAGGATTTGAACCTACGACCTTCAGGTTATGAGCCTGACGAGCTACCGGGCTGCTCCATCCCGCGATTTATTGGGACCGTTAGAGTCGTCTTTCCTGACAGATTGGCAACCTGTTATTTCAAGAACTTCACTGCTTGACCTGCAACATCCCCTGCGGCTTCTCGTTTGCTGCTACCCGCATGAAAAACATCGCCTCTACTCTCCTGCTGGCTCTCGCGAGCCTCCCGGCCTTTGCCGCCGACTCCAAACCTGCCGCCGCTGCAGACAAACCCTCTCCTATCGGCTACTCCGACACGCCCGTCATTCCGGGCTCCAAATGGAAGGTGCATGACATCGACCGTCCGCGCCCTGAAGCAGTGGCCCCTGGCGAAAAGCCGGGCGACGCGCCTGCGGATGCCATCATCATCTTCAACGGCAAGAGCTCTGATGCCCTGCAGGCCAAGGAGAAGGATGCCAAGGGTAAGGAAACCGGAAAGATCATCCCCTGCCCTTGGAAGATCGAGGACGGCGTGATGCTGATTTCCGGCGGCGACTGCTGGACGAAGCAGGAGTTTGCCAGCTGCCAGCTGCACCTGGAGTGGATGAGCGAGCCCAATACGAAGGGCAACTCCCAGAAAAAGGGCAATGCCGGGGTGTTCTTCATGGACCGCTATGAGTCCCAGATGCTGGACTGCTACAACAACCCCACCTACGCAGACGGCATGACCGGCGGCGTGTACGGGCAGACTCCTCCGCTGGTGAACGCGGTGCGTCCGGCCGGCCAGTGGCAGGTCTATGACATCGTCTTCACCGCTCCGAAGCTGGAAAATGGCAAGGTCGTGGAGCCCGCCTACATCACCACCTTTGTGAACGGCATCTGTGTGCAGAACCATACAAAGATCATGGGCCCCACCAAGCACAAGAACATCACGGACTACAGCGGGGAATTCCCTGAAAAAGCCCCGATCCGTATCCAAGACCACAAAAACGAGCCGCCGGTTCGCATTAGGAACATCTGGATCAGACCGCTCTGATCCGGGCGATAGAGTCATTTTGCACACGGCGAGGCCGGAGGGTACCCCTCCGGCTTTTTCGTTTTGCGAACAAAATTCAAAAGTAAGGAAAGCGTAAGAATGATACGGTATTTATGATAATTCTATTGAAGTTAATAAATCACATTCTAAACTCTAGGGATTCGTCGCGATGGCTCACTCTTCATGACCACCAATCCGCCCGGCTGTTTCCAGCCTGGGCGCTAAATATGCCCTTATCCTTTGATTATGCCGTTCAGTTTCATCTCGCGCTCAATCAAAGCTGCTGCCCTCGTGTGCAGCGGACTGGCCTGTTATGCACGTTCACGGCGGGCCAAGGAGGCCACCATACTCACATTTCATGGCTTTAGGGAAGGTAGGCAGGATCCCCATGTTCTTGACGATTCGCTTTATCTCCCGGTCGAAGTTTTCCGCCAGACCTGCGCCATGCTGGCAAAAGACTACCAAGTCATTTCACTTTCAGCATTGGTCGAGGCACGCACCAAGGGGGAATCCCTGCCGGACAATGCCGTGGTCATCACCTTTGATGATGGCTACGCCTCCAATTACGAGCTGGCGTTTCCCGTTCTTAAAGAGTTTGGGCTGCATGCTACGATCTTTGTGACCACAGGCTTCCTTGACCGCGAAGAAATGTTCTGGTTTCAGCGGATCGATCTGGCGCTGGGACGTGCCAAAAAGGAGCTGCTCGACTGGAAGATCAACGGTAAGAAGCTGCGTCTCTACTTAGGCACTTACACCCTTCGGCAGCAGTCGCTCACACTGCTGCTGCCGGAACTCAAAGAGCTGCCGGACGCCGATCTTCTGGGAGAAGTGGCCCGCCTGGAAGCGGCTCTGGGAGTGGACGAGCCCGGCTTTGACGACCTGCCAGCTGCCATGCGCCCGATGACCTGGGAGATGGCCTGTGAGATGTCCTTCAGCGGCCATGTGGACATTGGCGGGCACACACACACACACCCCATTCTATCCCGTTGCGACACCATGGCGATGCGTGCGGAGATCGCCACATGCCGGGATCGTATCCATGCCGAGACAGGCGAGCTGCCGACCTTGTTCGCTTACCCCAATGGCAGCAGCGATGACTTTACCCGGGAAACTCTGATGTTGGTGCGGGAGGCCGGATTCAAGGCCGCTTGCACCACGATCACCGGCCGTGTGCCCGACAACGTGCCCATGCTGCAACTGCCGCGCTATGGCTCCCCAGAATCGGTATGGGATGCCAAAGCCACAGTGTCCGGCGCGTTTGAAACTCTCAAGGACTGGCGTCAGCGGTACCAGAAAGCGAGGGCGATGCTATGAGGACGATCACGCTAAACGCGAGTGAGGCGTTGCAACTCCCCCTCCGACAGACGGTGCGTGCTTTTGTGTCTGAGCAACTTCTGCCCGCTCCGGCATGCGACAAGAGGCCCACGGTGCTGCACTTTACCTACAGCATTGGTGGCGGGGGCGCTGAGGCCATGCTCATGAATCTGGCGGAGTCACTCGACCCGGCGAAATTTCGCAGTGTGGTGGTGGCTATCAATGCCCGTCCATGGACTCACCAGCTCAGGCGCCTGCACGAGGCAGGTGTGTCTGTTCATGACCTCGAAAGCACATCCTATCTGAATCCCCGCACGCTGGCGCGGTTGCGTGCCGTGATGCGCGCAGAGCGCCCGGATGTCGTGCAGACGTGGATGCACCACTCTGACCTAGTGGGCGGCTGGACGGCGTGGCTGAGTGGCGTGCGCCACGTCGTGTGGGGCATTCACTGCCGCGAGATCCATCGCAATCCAGGAGACAGCGATGCGAGGATGGCGTTCTTTCGTCGTGCACTGGGCTTCAGCTCCCGATTCATCCCCAAACGCATCGTTTCCTGCTCCGCCGCAGCCATCGAGGATCATTCGGCCATGGGTTACCCTGCCGCAAAGATGCGGTGGATTCCGAATGGTATTAATGCGAAGCGTTTTGTGCCAGATTCGGACGCAGGTCTGGACACCCGGGCGGAACTGAAACTGCCGGCAAACGTGCCGGTGATCGGCTACGTGGGGCGTTTTCATGAGATGAAGGATCTGGCCACCTTTCTGCGTGCCGCCGCCATCCTTCAGAGCAGGGTGCCCGAGACGCACTTCGTCTTCTGCGGCGGTGTGGAGGTGGAGCTGGGAGAGGTGGAGCGCGGACTGCTTGCCCAGCTGCCGAGTCCGCAACAGGTGCGGTTTGACTCCTTTCGTCCTGATCCCTGGCGTTTGTACCCGGCGCTGAGTTTGTTCTCACTCTCATCCCGCACGGAGGCGTGCCCGATGACGGTGATTGAGGCAATGTCTTGCGGTGTCCCGTGTGTGACTTCAGATGTGGGAGACTGTGCCCGGTTGCTGGAGGGCGTGGGCAGCGTGGTGCCGATGCGAGATCCCGCTGCGCTTGCCACAGCCTGGGAGCAGACGTTGCAGATGAATGCGGCGGCGCGTGAAGCCGTGGCGCAGCAGTCGCGCCAGCGGGTGCTGGAGCGCTTTACCATCGCGCATGCTGCGCGGCAGTATGAAGAAACCTATGCAGAACTCGTGGAGGTGGGAGCATGAAAGCGCTGTCTCTGCTGTTTCTCGCCATTCCCGCGCTGACTGTCGGTCAGCCGTTGAGCGTGTCTTTTTGTGATGGGATGACACGCATCTCGCGCAATGGGACTGCGCCAGCTTCGTCCGGCTACACCGTCCACGCCGCGCGTGGCGAATGGGAACCGCTGCAGATCATCGTCACCGCCACTCCGGAGCAGCTCAAAGGACTGAAGGTGCAGGCCACGGGTATCGCGAAAGAGGGCTCGGGAGCCCTGCTGCCCGCCCCGCTGGTGTTGAGAGAGCATTACGTTCGCGTTTCACATTCCACACCCCGTGCACCACTGCCACCGGGCGACTATCCTGACGCTCTGGTGCCGCTGGATATGCCAGTGCAGGAGATAAGCGGTGCGGAGGTGGTAAATCAGCCTTTCTGGGTGGATGTCTTTGTGCCCTATACGGCCGCGTCTGGTGCCTACGGCGGCCAGGTCCGCTTCGAATTTGCCGACGGCACGGTGGCTCTGGCAGGATACACTCTTGAGGTGTGGGACTTTGACCTGCCGGTGGTGCCCAGTCTGCGCACCTCCATCATGACCACAGTGCGGCATGTGGCCCAGGTGCATGGGCTGGACTACAACGACAAGCCGCCCTCTGCTGCCCACGCCAGTGTGCTGGACGCTTATTATGACATGCTCGCCGCACACCGTCTCAGCGTGGATCAGATTTATGGCAGCTATCCTGACGCCGATACGGGAAAGCTGGATGAAGAGAAGGTGGAGCGGGCGCTGAGAAAGCATCTGCTGCACCGCCACTGCAACTCCATCGGCCTGCCAATCTGGCCCAAGTGGCCCTTCAAAGATCCGCTGGGTCAGGACCGCGAGGCCGCGATGAGCTACGTGGCGCAGTGGATGAAGGTGCTGGCCAGGATCCGCTGTGAGTCGCGCGGATACGTCATCATGGGAGATCTGGATGAACCCAATGACCGGGCCGCCTATGACACGGTGCGCTCCTGGGGCCAGTTCTTCAATGAGGTGGAAAAGAGGCACGGCGTGCGCGTGCCGCTGCATGTGACGGAGCAGCCCTCGCCGGAAAAATCGGAATGGGGTTCTCTCGTCGGTGCCGTGGACATCTGGGGACCACACTTCAGCGAAGTATGGAAGGATATGGAATGGGCCGGCGGCAGGCATGACATCGCCCTGCGTCACCAGTCGGGCGATGAGGTGTGGACCTACGCGGCACTCGTGCAGATGCCGGACGCCTGGGAGCAGCAGCACGGCAGGCCGGAGAAGCTCGTGAAAAGCTTTCCGCCGGTGTGGGCCGTGGACTACCCGCCAATGACGCACCGTATCATGGGCTGGCTGCTTCCCAAGCATGGAATCACGGGCTTGGAATACTGGGACACCATCTTTGCGGCTGAAGGCGTGGATGTCTGGAAGGACGCTGGCACCTTCAAAGCGCCAGACGGTGCTGTGTACAATGGCGATGGCTCTTTCATTTACCCCGCTACGGAAGAGCGCCAGGGCCGCCATGCGCCGGTGGCCTCCATGCGGCTGAAATGGCTGCGGGAGACCGTGGAGGATTATGACTACCTCATGCTGGCCCGTCAGCTGGGTCTGGAGGACGAAGCCCGTCGCCTCACGGAACGGTTTGTCCGTGGTTTTGGCGATTGGGATGACAACACTGGTGCGCTGCTGGAGGCCCGCCAGCAGCTGGGCGCCCTGATTCAGTCCGCACAGCGCCGCAAGCAAACAGCCGGGAGGCAGGGAGGAGAGCAGCAATGAGCATGGCCCAGGTCAGAACCAAACCACGGAACGAGGCGGCGCGAGAAACCACGACCCTACGTCGGGGGCAGCTCACGTTGGATTTTGTGCGGGATGAAGCCGCCTTCCACGCTCTGCAGCCCTACTGGGATGCGCTGGTGGAGCAGATGGCTACGCGCTCGCCATTTATGCGCTGGGACTGGGTCAGCCTGTGGTGGGAAGAGTGCCGCCAGGACGCCAGGCTCGCGCTCGCGCTGCTGCGTGATGCTGAGGGCGTGCCGCATGCCATTGCGCCGCTCATGCTCGCGCATGAGGCAGATCCTGCACGGCGGCCTCTGCTCACACTGACTTTCCTGGCCGGGTTTGGAGAGGCACATGGAGAGCGGCTCGACTTCATCGTGCCCGCAGGGCAGGAGGCCGAACTGACGCCGCAGCTCTGCCGCGCTTTCAAGCTGTTGAAGCCGGAGTGCGACAATGTGCGCCTGAATCATCTGCCGGAGGAATCTCCCAACACTCCATACATCATCGCGGCGCTGAAAAAAGACTTCAGCGGTGCAGGCGTGCTGAACCGGCAGGTATGCCGGTTCGTCAATTTGCCTGCGACCTGGGATGAGTACGAGACGCGTCACAGTTCCAAATGGCGCTATGGCCTGCGCCGTTACCGTCGTATGTTCACCAGCGACCACGCAGGCACCGCGACTCTGGCCGGTGAGCGCGTGGATCGATCCGAGGCGATGAAGGAGCTGCGGGTGCTGCACGCCATGCAGTGGCCCTCCGGCATCAGCAGCTTCACCACGGAAACAGCCTGGCGTTTCCACCAGCGGCTGGCGGAGCGCTGGCTGCCACAGCAGCGCACGCTGATGCCCATGCTGGAGATGGATGGCAAGTTCATTGCCGTACTTTACGGTTTCATCGAACGCGACCAGTTTTTCCAATACCAGTCTGGCTGGGAGCAGTCGCTGGCCAAAATGTCTCCTGGCAAGCTGGTTATCCGCTGGGCCATTGACTGCTGTATCCAGCGTGGGTTGCAAGTGTATGACCTGCTGCCCAGCGATTACGAATACAAGCGCCAGTGGGCCGATGACGCACGCTGGCTGCTGGATGTGGAAGCCTTTAATCCGACAAGCTGGCGTTCCGCCGCCTTCAAAACCCTCCGCACCCTTCGCCGCTGGCTGCCGCGCCGCAAGGTGATGAATTCCTCTGGCAGATGCGAGAATGAGCATGAAAATGCTCTCCGCCCTTCTGCTGAATAAACTCATGGCTATTCCTTACAGCATAGAACCCAGCAAAACCGCCGCACCGCCGGACGGTTTTGGGGCTATGCTCGCCCTGGCACCGCAGCGGAGTCTTTCCCCCGTAGCTCCCTCGATGACGGTACCCGCTCATCCTGGTATGTCGCCGGTGTTTGATCCGCGCGCCTTCCTGCCTCCGATGAATCCGCAGGACTTTGAGGTGCAGTCTCTCATCAGCCTGGTGGACGTCATCGGCTACATTCGCAAGCGCTGGCTGCGAGGAGCGGTGCTCGGAGCCCTGCTGGCTGCGGTGACTTTCTATGCCCTCGGAATGGGCACCAAAATTTATGAGGCGGAATCGCAGATGCTGCTGCGCATTCAGGATGGCAGCGTGGTGGATATCGACGGCAAGCTGGCCCGCGGCCCCGGAGAGCTGAGCGCCGTGCAGCTCATCAACAACCATCGTGCCGAGCTGCTCTCCCGGCGCTTTCTGAGCTATCTGTATGATCACTTTCCTGCGCAGGAGCGTGATGCGTTTCTGGACCGTGAGGCGCACTCGCTCGGGCGCAAGGATGAGCTGCTGAAGCTGGTGGGCCTTTACAAGCCGGGCAAGCTGGGAGATCCGCGCGAGCGCTTTATCAACCTCATGATCGCCAATGCGCGTGTTGAGCCGCTGAAGGAATCGCATGTGCTGCGGATCCAGATCCGCGACCGTGATCCGCAACTGGCCGCAGATCTGGCCAACCACTATGTGGAGCAGTACACGCACTACGTGGCAGACCAGGAAGGGCAGCTGAGCGCGGATGCCTCCACCTTTCTTGAGGCCAAGTCTGAAGAGCTGCTCAAGCACCTGCGTGAGTCTGAGCAGAAGCTGGCCGAATACCGCCGCAAAGAAGGGCTGATGGAAGACACGGACACCAAGGATGTCTCCAGCGACAAGGTGCGTCAGCTCAATGCAGCCATCACCGAGGCTGACCTGAAACTGACCAAGGCCAAGAGCGATCTCAACGACGTGGCCGATGCCAAGCGGGTGGGGCGCGATCTCACTGAGCTGCGCATCTTTGCCGACAACGCAGACGTGAGCTTCATCCGCAAGCAGCTGGATGCCAAGATCGCCGAGCGTGCCCCTCTGGAGGCCACCTGCGGTCGGAAGCACCCGCGCATGATCGCGCTGGCCAACGAGATCGAAACACTGCGTGCCTCCCTGGACCGGGCGGTGAACAGCGTGGTGGGCATGATCCATGCCGAGGTGGAGTCTCAGGAGCGGCAGATTGCCGATTACCGCCGCCAGCTGGAGTCGGCGCGTGGCGTGGCGCTGGACATCAATGGCAAAAATGTGCAGCAAAACCTGCTGCGTGACCAGGTGCGCATGGACCGGGAGCTGTATGAAAAGATCGAGATGCGCCGCAGCCAGGCGGCGCTAACAGGACAGTTCCGCGACAGCGGGATGCTGCGTGTGGCGGATGTGGCCACGGTGCCGGAAAAGCCAGTAAAGCCGAGCAAGCCCATCGCAGCCGTGGCCGCCGTGCTGATGTTTGGCCTGTCCCTGATCGGACTGCCGGTGGGCTGGGGCATCTTTGACGATCATGTGAGGAAGCTTTTCCGTCCAAAAGATGCTGCTCCTACCCCGCCGGATGAACAGATGCGGCATACAGCCTTTGGTTATGGCTATCCGCAGCCGCCTCCGGCGCCTCAGGCCTCACCTTTTGCCATCGCTGCACCCACACCTGCTCCGGCACCGACACATGTCATTCCACAGGTGCAGCGTGCCTCTGTGCCTTATCAGCCAGCTCCGCCTCAAGTGCAGAGCCGTCCTCTGATGCCGGTGATCAAACCTGCCAACGGGGAAACCACCGTGCTAGCTCGTCTGCCTTATGTCGGCGGGTCTACCCCGGAAGCCATGCTCTCAGAGCTGCTGAAGCCGGAACCCGTGGGGGCCTCCGGAGCGCTGCATCAGCTCACCAGCGTGCTGGAGCTGCAGGCCGCCACGCGCAGCGGCACGGCGGGCGTGATCCTCGTCACCAGCGCCAGCACTGGAGAGGGGAAGACGCTCGTCTCCGCCGTGCTGGCCGCCGCTTTCTGCCACTTTGGCCGCCGGGTGTTCATGATGGAGTGCAATCCCTCCTCCCCCACTCTGCACCAGTGGTTCCCTCGTGCAGTGCAGGGGTATGGTGCTTATGCCCATGATCTTGAGGCGCTGCGCTACGGCCATAGCAACCTGTTCCTTCTGCCAGGCTGTGACCTGCCTGCTCACGCGACCAACGAGCTTCTGGACGGCTATCGCAGCTGGATTGAACGTGCCAAAAAGGAGGTGGACTGGATCATTCTGGATGCTTCGCCGCTGCTGAAGAGCTTTGCCAACGTCGCCCCGCTGGCACCGCTGGCTACGGATGTGATCATCGTCAACAATCCCGCCAAGACCACCCCCGCCCAGCTCCGCGCCGGTCTGGCGCTGCTGCAGCCCATGATGTCCTCCAGCGCCCTGCGCGGCATGGTGGTGAATGGGGGGTAGGAAGCTAGAAGCTTCATCGCACGTGCGGAGACGGTGACTGCCGTCAGTCCTCTTTAAGGCCCGTTTTGCCGCTTGAGCGCGTCTATCAGGGCTGCGGGCTCGCTGACACTCAGCATCACGCTGTAGCCCTCTGTGGTGGGAATGCGTGCCACACGCGTGGGGTCAGTGATGAAGAGCAGGGCCTTTTCGCCATTGCGCAGCTTGAACCAGCCGGAGGCATAACCGGGCAGCCCGGTGCCATTGGTGCGCCATTTGGCTTGATGCTCCTTGTCCTGCTTGAGATTGGTCACCACGGCCTTGTCCAGTTGGAGGGCACGCAGGGGGATCAGGCGGCCGTACAGGTCCCCCTGAATGCGGAGGCCTTCCGGGGAGACGGTGCAGGTGACGTGACGCGTGGACCATGCCAGGTAGCCCATGAGGGCCGCCCCGAGCATCAGAACCAGCGCGATGATGGCGAGAACCCAGAGCGACTTGGAAGATGCGGGGATGATGGGAAAGACAATCGAGGTGTCCATGCTCCAAAGTGTGATCCCGATGCTGCAACATGCAATGGGCACAAAAAATCCGGCAGCCTTGTGGGCTGCCGGATAAGTCGTGTCTGGGGCAAAACGAGCTCGGAAGCTCGTCTTACACGTTACGCGTTCGCACGCAGGATCTGCGCGAGCACGTAGGGCAGGATGCCACCGGCGCGGTAGTAGTCGATCTCCACAGGGGTGTCGATGCGGACGATGACCGGGATGTCGAAGCTGCTTCCGTCGGCCTTGTGGACGCGGAGAGTGGCTTCGCTCATGGGCTTGAAGTCATTGCTCAGGCCCAGGAGGTCGAAGGTGGCATCGCTGAGGTCCTTCACCTTGTCGTAGTCAGCCTTGTCCTTGAAGTTGCAGGGCAGGACACCCATGCCGACGAGGTTGCTGCGGTGGATACGCTCGAAGGACTTGGTGATGACGGCTTTGACGCCGAGCAAACGTGTTCCTTTGGCAGCCCAGTCGCGGCTGGATCCCATGCCGTAGTCTTCCGCACCGATGACGATCGTGGGCGTGCCAGCGGCCTTGTAGGCCTCGGCAGCGTCGTAGATGCTCATTTCGGTGCCGGCAGGCTGCAGGAGGGTGTCGCCACCTTCCTTGCCGCCGAGCATGAGGTTCTTGATGCGTACGTTGGCAAAGGTGCCGCGGGTCATCACGAGGTCATTGCCACGACGGCTGCCGTAGCTGTTGAAGTCGGCCTGGGTGACACCGTTTTCGAGCAGGAAACGGCCGGCAGGGCTGGCCTTCTTGATCGCGCCCGCAGGGCTGATGTGGTCGGTGGTGACGGAATCGCCGAAGATGCCGAGAGGGCGTGCGCCTTTGATCTCGGTGATGTCGCCGGGGGTCATGCTGAAGTCAGCAAAGAATGGCGGATGCTGGATGTAGGTGGACTTGCCGTCCCACTCAAACACGTCACCCACGCTGCCCTGGATTTCATTCCACTTCGGATTCTGCGAAGCGAAGTCGGTGTAGAGCTTGCGGAAGACCTCGGGGGAAAGAGCGGAGGCCATGGCATCACGCACTTCCGCGAGGGTGGGCCAGATATCCTTCAGATACACGCCGCTGCCTGCGACGATCTCGTCCTTGCTCAGGTCAATATCAACCGTGCCAGCGATCGCGTAGGCGACCACGAGCGGGGGGCTCATGAGGAAGTTGGCCTTGATGCTCTGATGCACGCGGGCTTCGAAGTTGCGGTTGCCGGACAGCACGCTGGCGGCCACGACATCCTTGCTCTTCACCACGTCTTCAATGCCGGCGTCGAGAGGGCCGGAGTTGCCGATGCAGGTGGTGCAGCCGTAGCCGACGGTCTGGAAGCCCAGCTTGTCCAGCTCGACCTGAAGGCCGGTCTTGTTGAGGTAATCAGTCACCACGCGGCTGCCTGGGCCGAGGCTGGTTTTGACAGAGGGCTTCACGGTCAGGCCCTTGGCGTTCGCCTTCTTGGCCAGGAGGCCGGCGGCCAGCATGACGTTTGGGTTGCTGGTGTTGGTGCAGCTGGTGATGGCGGCGATGAGCACGCTGCCGTCGGTGATGGTGTCCTTCACATCGGCCTTGCTGTTCACCACGACTTCAGCGGGCTTGAAGCTGTCGGCCTTGCCGAAGCCGCCTGCCTTCACTTCCGAGCCGAGGAGGTCGCGGAATTTGCCCTTCAAGGTGGGCACTTCGATGCGGTCCTGCGGGCGTTTCGGGCCGGAGACGCAGGGGACGACCGTGCTGAGATCCATCTCCATCTCGGTGGTGAAATCGAGCGCGCCTTTCTCCGTGGGGATGCCCCACATGCCCTGGGCCTTGTAGTAATTGGTGACGGTGGTGCAGAGCTCTTCGCTGCGGCCGGTGCCGCGCAGGTAGGCGATGGTTTCTTCGTCCACACCGAAGAAGCCCATCGTGGCGCCGTATTCAGGAGCCATGTTGGCGATGGTGGCACGGTCGGTGACGGGCAGGCTGACAGCACCCGGGCCGTAGAATTCCACGAACTTGCCCACCACGCCCAGCTTGCGCAGCTTCTGGGTCACTTCGAGCACGAGGTCCGTGGCGGTCACGCCTTCCTTGAGCGCGCCTGTGAGATAAACGCCGACGACTTCAGGGACGAGGAAGGTCACCGGCTGGCCGAGCATGCCTGCTTCAGCCTCGATGCCGCCCACGCCCCAGCCAACAACGCCGAGGCCGTTGATCATGGTCGTATGAGAGTCGGTGCCGACGAGGGAGTCTGGGTAATAGACGCCGTCTTTCTCCAGCACGCCCTTGGCGAGGTATTCGAGGTTCACCTGATGCACGATGCCGATGCCCGGAGGCACCACCTTGAAGGTGTTGAAGGCCTGCTCGCCCCACTTGAGGAACTGATAGCGCTCTTTATTGCGCTCAAATTCCAGCGCCAGGTTTTGGTTCAGCGCATTCTGGGTTCCGGCGTAGTCCACCTGCACGCTGTGGTCCACCACGAGGTCCACGGGCACGAGGGGCTCGACCATCTTGGGGTTCTTGCCCAGCTGCTTCACTTTGGAGCGCATGGCAGCCAGATCGACCAAAAGAGGCACGCCAGTGAAGTCCTGCAGCACGATGCGGGCGACGGTGAAGGGGATCTCATATTCGCCAGGAGCCTTGGCATTCCAGTTGGCGAGGTTCTTCACATCTGCCTCGGTGACCTTCTTGCCATCCAGATTGCGCAGCAGAGACTCCAGCACGATGCGGATGGAGACCGGAAGACGGGAGACTTTGCCGATGCCGGCTGCTTCAAGTGCAGGGAGGGAATAATACTTGCCGGGAGTTCCGGAGCCAGTGGTGAAGGTATGCGGGGTGTTCATTGGGATGGGTAGCAGGCCAAGGAAATAGCAGGCGTGGCACGAATGACAGCATTTTTTTGGCCACAGTCGCATCTGGGCGGGCTTCTTCCCCTCCGGAGGTCGGCTAGGCCGGCAGCCTGCCCGATATTGACCTCCCATAGGCACTCTGAGCCTGGAAAGCTGAATGGTGCTTATATTTGAGCTTAGAGCTGGGAGAGGTGCCGCTATCTGTAAAACAGACCATCATGTGCGGTTGGCAGTTTGGAGAGCCGCTGCTTCCGAGTGTGCAAACAGCGCGAGGAGCAGAAGCAGTCTATAAAAGCTGGCGAGAGCAGGCCTGCCACCAGCCTCATTCATGATGCTGCATGAGATGTGAAGGGTTTCTGCGTGATGAGTGCGGTCATTCATGCAGATGGCGCTGCAATCGGCAGGTGGTAATCACCCGTGCGCAAAAGCTCTTATGAGATGAACGCCAGTCAGCACATGTCCTTATGATGTTGATTCCCCTACGTACAAGCGGTGTTAATCACCCCGTGGATCCAGTGTTGTTTCACTCATATCATCACATCAACACATGCTCAGATGGCGATGATTTGATGGTTTCAGCGGCCGTTTTGAGGGTCTCAGAGGTGGGTCGTTTCAGTGCATAATCAGGAAAAATGAAAAAAAGATGAAAATACAGTTGCACGAAATCAGAGCTGAACTACTCTCCTGACCCCCGACGAAAAGCGGCGGCTGAAACAAAAGGAAAAGAAAAGCGAGAAGCGG